>JAHIVM010000096.1 GCA_018816665.1 Candidatus Zixiibacteriota bacterium | reverse complement strand
GGATCAAAGGCGCCATGGTGGCCATGTACCGGCTGCAGATGGACGGTAAACTGCCCAAAGACAAACAGGCCGCCCTGGTCAAACTCGAGGCCTTCCAGAAGACCCTGCCCGACAATCTGAAATCGTTGCAGGAGGAGAAGGCCCAGTTGGAAGTCAAGCTTTCGGCTATCCGCGAGGCTTGTATTATCGCCGAGGTGCTGGCTTACCCCGGCGTGCGGGTGGCGTTTGGTATTGTGTATCGCGACATCCAGCAGGAACGCCCGAAATGCAAGTTTGACCTTGAGGGTTGCCAGGTGGTGATGTCCGAATTCCACGGTGACTGAGCCCTGCCTTCTTGTCCGTTACACCCCCCAAAACAGAAATTTCACGGGCGCCTTCGGGCGCTTTATTGGGTTGTGGGCGGCTCGCAAAAACTGCTTGCCCCACCCGGTTTCCGGGCTATATTGGCATCTGATTGAGTTTTCGACTTTTTGAGCCGGAGAGGTGGCTGAGTGGTCGAAAGCGGCGGATTGCTAATCCGTTGTAGGGTAATGCCCTACCCAGGGTTCGAATCCCTGCCTCTCCGCTTTTTTTATGCCTGAGATTTGCTTCCCTACATAACCAGCGATGCAACCTAATGACCGGCCAGCTTGATGGCCGGGGAACCTGTGTCCATTCGTCGGGTGACTTCCCCCCCTTCTGCGAGTAGGCATTCATGTCGGGGATTCGATGTAGGGCATGTGCGTCTTCGGTCATGCCGCAACCGGCCTTAAGGCAACGATCTTGTGGGCGATCAGACTATTTCTTCTGGCTTAGGATGTTTCTGAGACGTAGAATAATCATGGATTTGTGACCCTACCCCGGCACGGGCGGGCCACCGGACAACAAAGAAAGGAACCGTGAGATGTCCGAGGACGCCGCAAACATGAGCGAAATGCTTGAGTTGTTGGAGAAGTACGAGGAGTCCGAGCAGTGGGAAAAGGTCATTAGTCTGTGTCTGAGAATGTTGAAGTCTGAGCCCGACGACCACTACCTCCTTGTCAGTCTCTCGGAGGCCTACAGCGAGTCGCGAGACTATCAAAAGGCACTGGAGGCCAGCAAGCGAGCGCTGTCATCGGCTCCCTGGTGTCCCTTGGCGATCTGGAGTTACGCATGCGATCTCGACATGACCGGCAGGGAACTCGAGGCAATTGCGCTTTGGAAGAAGCTACTACATTGGGGAGAAGAACGCCTAGCTTTTGGAGCATGCCATGAAGGTATACGATGGGCGAAGATCACGCTGAACGAATCTCGCTATAGAATCGGCCTCTCTTACATGGATCTCTCACGATACGGCTTGGCTGTTCGCTACATGGAGAGTCATCTGAATCATCGACGGCGCGGGTTGAAAAGCAACTTCACCAAGAGGGAGGTTGAGAAGATGCTGAAGCGGGCTCGCGGCCGTCGTAAAACCCCAGGGGCCGAATCGATTTGAAGACTCAGGTGCTTCGCGGATTGCCGTGGGCTGCAGACATCCTTGTCTGCCCCAGCCAATCCCTGTGAGCATCATCTTCCGATAAGAAGCCGAGCCGTCTTTGCGTATCGTGTGAGTAGGCCGGTGACCTGCCCGTTTCGAGTCGGATTCTTGTCACATCGTTGACAATGGGGTCCGTTTCTGACTATACTGTTGTGTGAAGCATAACATCAGACGGGGAGGGCGAATTCATGGATGAGTTAATGGATAATACCCACCGCAAGCGGTGGGGCACCCGTGCCCTTCATGTCCCCGGGCTTTGAGGAAATCGATCGCCGGATGATTGAGGGAATGATGTACTGGGTTGGTGAATGGGCAGCTCAGAACGGTTCCTTTGAAAAAGGACCAGACTGGCGAGACCATAGCATACCCATGTTCATGTACCACACGGTTCACTGTCTAGACTTCTTGGTGGGATACGATTACGACTACACGGACTTCCCCCTTTGATGACTATGGGATGGAGTGGTATGATTAGGACTATCGCCTCGTTTTGGGTACTGGCTCTAGGTGTGACTGTATCGGCTGGGGATCATGCAGGTGCCATGAAGCTGCCTGTCGAAGAGCCTTTCTCATGGTGCAGTTGCGCTGTCAGGAATGACACGATCTGGGTCATGACATACGGTGTCAACGCTTACCTGTATAGCATTGTCGCCGACCGAGTCATTGCCCGAGAGGAACTGGATCTTCCCAAATACTCCTGGTTTGCCCGACCGGCGTGTGTCATGGACCCGCCCTTTGCGGCCTTGCTATATGCGGGGAAGACCCATCTGTTCTTGCATGAGGTGCATACTGACGGCAGGCAGAGCAGTGTCGATACGGGAATACCTTCTCGCAGCACTACCTCGTTCCAACTAATGCGGCACAGAGACTCGCTGGTAATAGCGTGTGACGTATACGACAAGCGGTTCACGGCTAGTTCGCACAATCTGTCGCGAGAATACAGTGCCTACAGCTACTGTACGGCCCATGACGGAACCCTGTCCGAGATCCTACCCATAGAGTCAGGCAGGGTGATCAGCCACTCGTTCCAGAGCACGGTCTTCAGGGATACCCTGCAAGCCGTCTGGAGGCGGTTGAAAGAAGATGCATTGCTTACATGGGTAACGGACCAGCAGAGCTCAATCGTGTTCGCGCAGTATGACGGAGAGTCCTGGTCGGAACCTGAACCTGTGTTTGACTACGACGGCCACGATCAGATGGAGAGTCCTTTAGGATTGCATGTGCTGAACGAGCAGCTTTGGTGCTTCTGGGCTCATCAGCCCGTGGTCTCCGGCAACCACACAATCCGATGCGCGATGAGACAGGGCGACGGCGGTTGGACCACTCCTACCGAACTTGTGGAGCGCAGCGGCGAACTCGGCACCAGTTGGATAGTCTGCGACGCCGCTAATGGCAAGATCCATATTGTCACGCCTGAACCAGAAAGGGAACGCTACGAGCAAAATTCCTTCGACGGCACTGTCGTTCAGCAAGATGACAGTATCCAACTTGGGCGCCAGGCAAAGATTCACTCGCTCGTGTCTGATGGTGGCCAGGTGTACTTGTTCTACTCCGTGAGGGCACCCGGTGGGGGTGAGAAGGAGTTGTACGTCCTGAAGCTGTGAGTTTCGTTGAATAAACTGGTTCTCTACACCGTCCCGACCAGATCAAACAGCGGCAGGTACATGGCAACTAGTATAAAGGCAACGATCATGCTGAACCGCCCCGGTTATACCGGAGAGTATTTTAGTTGAGTCAGGCCACGTGGACCTGCGCTTTCTGACATCGATAATATACCTCTTCAAACTCTGCCGAGGGAACACTCCCACACTCTCCAGCGTCTCCGTGAACGACTTGCCCTCCACCAGCAACAACCCGGCCGGCTCCAGCCGTGAACTTGCAAACAGATTACCGGTCGTACGCGATGCTATCTCCAGCGCCTGCAGAATCTCCACTCCCGACTCCAGCAGGGTCCCCATAGTCCGGCAAAACCGCGCTGAGACCAGCTTAAGCACCAGGTTCTTCACCAGCGGCAGGTGCACCAGAAGCGTGTGGACAAACAGTTTGAACCTTTCGGACCGGTGGCCCGCCCGTGCCTCGGGTGGGATTCAAGGTGATACCCCTAACCCGCCTGCCCGTCAGCGCTATCATATCGTTGACAGCAGAGTCCGTTTCCCCGTATACTTGAATAGCATAGCATTGAAGTGCAATCGGGGAGTACATATCCTGAAGAACAACCAAATCTCGACCCACCGCAAGCGGTGGGGCACCGGCGCACAAAAAAAGAGACCGGCGGTAAGCCGGCCTCCCTCGATATCAGATCCGCGCCGTTGCCGACGCAGACATCATCTCTGTGTGTCTTAGTAAGACTTGCGGTATCCGCCGCCACCGCCGCGATTGCCGCTGTCCGTACGCGGTTTCGCTTCGTTGACGCTCAGCTCGCGACCGTTCAGCTCCTGGCCGTTAAGCCCACTGATGGCAGCAATAGCTTCGCTCTTCTGCGACATTTCGACAAAGGCAAAGCCTCTCGGCTGGCCACTGTCGCGGTCGGTGATGATTTTGACGGTTGAGACTTCACCAAAGCCCTCAAAGCTCTGACGTAACTGATCTTCGGTCGTATCAAACGACATGTTTCCGATGTAGATATTCATCCTACACTCCGTGTGTTGCTTATCCCGAGGTGACCCGCATTCCTGCGAGGCCGTATGCCTCAAGACAATAGTCTGGTTGCGCATAATTGCGCGGTCAATTCGAGATTTTGCTTTAGCGGAGAGTTGTAGATTAGGACAAGACTGCGATAAAGATCGAACTCAAATAAATTCTAACGACGAACTATACCTCCTGATTCGACATAAACCTAGAGAAATTAACGCCATTATCGACTTATTTTCGGTTTGAGGTCGCCGAAATCGATAAAATTGGTCCAAATTGGCATTTACTGGCACTGTCTTTCCCCCTCAAACAAGTTTGAGGGGGCCACCCGTAGTTCTGTCCCACGTCCAAAAGCGTGGGGTACCGATAGAGAAGACCCCTCAAACGGACTTGAGGGGGCCACCCGTCGCCTCGGGGTGCAAAGGCGGCCTGGCGAGTCGCATTCCTGCAAGGTCGGGACCAGGTGCTTTTCCTGGCGTGCTCGTCCTGTCCAGC
>JAHIVM010000095.1 GCA_018816665.1 Candidatus Zixiibacteriota bacterium | reverse complement strand
GAACTACCCGAACCCGTTTAACCCGGCGACAACCATCGAATTCGCCCTGCCGCAGGCAAGTGAGTGGCGGTTGACCGTATATAACATACTCGGTCAGACTGTCGATCGCTGGTCGGGCGAGGATGAGCCGGGTTATTACAAAGTCTCGTGGGATGCCGGAAAGTACGCCTCCGGGGTGTACTTCTACCGTCTAACGGCTGGAGGGTACAGCGCCACCAAGAAGATGATCCTGCTTAAGTAAGGTCATCTTCAGCCCTCAAGACTAGCCCCTGCCGCAAGGCGGGGGCTTTTCTGTGGGTGTTGTTGTGATGGGGTGCGGGGTGCCCCACGACTTCAGTCGTGGGATGTTCACGGTTCTCCAATTCAACAGCGCCCCGGCGCTGTTATTCCTGCTTCCGCCGATGTGACGGGTCGGCCGATCCGTGAGGTCTGTGTCCGGGTGGCCCCCTCAAACTTGTTTGAGGGGGATGAACCAATCCCGCCATCAAGCTGGCGGGTCATGGGGGATGTACGCTTCTGTCAGATTCAGGGTGTCATTCTGATGTCTTGCTGAGGATGGCCAATCGAGTGGCGTAGCGACGATCTCCGCACGCAGTTGTATCCATGCATACAGGGAAGCGACTCGGAGAGGACTGGAAACTGGCTGCGGAACCGGCAGAGATCGGCGTTCGGTCAGTCGCAGGTCTCTGAGCCGGCAGTTGACTTACGCATGGGGATCACTGCCGATGCTGTTGTCAATGGGTCCAATGCTTATTGCGGAGACCTGCGCTACGGGGGAAGTGAATCAATCCCGCCGTCAAGCCGGCCGGGCCACCCTGCAAGTGATCGCGTACCTTCCTCCGGTCACGGACTGTCGTGTCTTCATTTCCCCTTGCATAACCGCAATCAGCCCTTATACTAAAGCATAGATCGTGGGCTGGATTTTCGCACAAATAACTGGAATGGGCTATGAAACCCGAGGGTTCACCGCAGCAGCGGCTGCGCTGGTTCGTGGATGCCGTTCTTATGGAGGAACGAAAGTTCCGCCTGTGGAACCGGCACTCGGAACCGGAATGCCGGGATCTCGAGGCCATTCACAATCGTGAGAAGTGGCGCCACGACCATTGCGGTGAGTGCCATTCCCTCAGGCGGGAGCACGAGGCTATTTTCGATGACCACCAGAAACGCACCCGACATCACCATCGGATTGTCCAGGACTGCGAGGAAATCCTCCGCAAATTGAATCGTGGCAAGCTTCTCAGCGAGGATGATCTCATTCGGGCAATAGAGACAATGGCCCGCCACTACGATCAGATCCGTCGCGATCACAACCGTATGCAAAAAGAGCGGCAGCAGGTACTTGAGGAACACCGTCAGTTCATGAGTACTCACGGCGCTGAGATGAACGAACCGCAATAGATTGCTCTAACCGGTTGCCGGTCAATACCCTGTCGCTGTCATTCAGACTCCCGCACAACCCCATATCTGATGACCCATCGGTATGTAGTTTCGAATTTAAGTTTGCGTTGGGGGTGCGGATGGAATTATATGAACCAGCGAGTGACCGGAAATGACCGGGAAAGCGAAGACGGATGAACACAACAGGATGGATATAGAGAGATGCGTATTGTCATAGTTGGCGGCGGGGTGGTAGGTTCATCGCTGGCGGAACATCTGTTACGCGACGGCCACACGCTGGCGCTGATCGAAGCCGACGCCGAACTGTGCCGGACCCTGTCGGGTAAGCACGATATCCAGGTGATCACCGGCAACGGTTCATCACCGCGCCTGCTTCAGGAAGCGGGAATCGATGGGGCCGAGCTGGTCATAGCCGTCACCCCCGAAGACGAAATCAACATGGTGGTGTGCAATATTGCGCAGCAGCACCAGGTGCGGCAGCGTATTGCCCGTCTGCGCGACCGCGAGTACCGCTGGAACAACCCGATGTTTGATCTGGCCGGTATCGGCGTGACCGACGTGATCCATCCCGAAAAGGTCATGGTGGATCATATTCTGCAGTATATCGAGACTCCTCATGCGTTGCAGTCGGCCAATTTTGAGGATGGTTCCGTGCTGCTGCGGGCTTACAAAATACGTGACAACATGGAAATGGCCGGCAAAACACCCCGCGAGATCCGGGTCGAGATAGCCCCCGATGTCGTTCTGTTTGCCGCCATCGTGCGCAACGGGGTCGGGATGATTCCCGACGGCAACACCCGTATTGAGGGCGGCGATATAGTCTATTCACTGTTTCCGAGGACCTCGTTGGATCGCTTCATGAAGCTGGTCGGGCAGGAGAAAAAGAAGTCCCGGAAGATTATCGTCACAGGGGATTCCTACGCCCTGATGGAGATATCGCGGGCGTTCCAGGGGAGTAACAACAAGGAAATCATTGTCGATCCAGACCGGGAGCAGGCGGAGCGGATTGCCGCGATGTTCGACGGTATCGATGTCATCCACGGCGATTGTACGGATGTCGAGGTGCTTCGCGATCTCAATATTGAGTCGGCCTCGTTTTTTGTCGCGGTGTCTAACGAGGCCGACTACAACATCATGTCGGCCCTGCTGGCGAAGGCTGAGGGTGCCCATGAGGTCATTGCCACCTCCTCGGCCACCCGGCACGACAGCCTGTTCAAGTCGATCGGGATCGATCACGTCATCAATCCCCGCCTGACCGCCGCCCGCGAGATTCTTGAAGTTATCGCCCGGGGTCATATCGGTGCGGTTGTGCAGTTCTCAAATGTTGACATCGAGGCTGTCCGGTTCACGGTTGATGCGGGCAGCGAAATCGCCGGCCTGAAGATCAAGCAGGTCGCCAAAAAGCTCAAAAAGGGATCGATTATCGGCGTGATTGTCCGCCAGAGCGGCATGGTGATTCCCGACGGCGAGACGGAAGTACTGGCCGATGACCACCTCATTGTAATCACGCACCATAAAAACCTTCCCAACGTGGCCCGTCTGTTCAAAGTCCGGGGATAGGTATGCACAAGAGCGCAATTGCATATGCAATCGGGAAGTTGCTCCAGGTGCTTGGCGGCATCATGCTGGCGCCGCTGGCTCTGGCTGTCTGGGACTATCGCCATCTGAGCCGGGCGGAAATACTCTCCCGTCCCGAGGTGCTTGGCTTTGTTGTCTCGGTGGTTCTCTCGGCGGTGATCGGGACCTTCCTGGTGAAAACCTTCAAGGTGGGGCGGCAACTGCAGGGGGTCAAAGAAGGGTTTGCGATCGTGGCGCTCGGCTGGGTGGGCCTGACGTTCTGGACCTGTCTCCCGCTGTTTTTCTATTTCTGGCATCAGTCCGACATTGCTCTGGGCAACGGGTTGCTCGCCTTCACCGATGCCTATTTCGAGATCATGTCCGGTTACACGACGACCGGGGCAACTATCCTGACCGATATTGAGGCGCTGCCGCGTTCGCTGCTGCTGTTGCGCTCACTATCTCATTGGCTGGGCGGCATGGGGATTATCACGCTGGCGATTGTCATTTTCCCGGGCATGGGTGTATCGGCCTACCAGATGTTTCGCGGCGAGGTCCCGGGACCGTCGAAAGACCGTTTCCGTCCCCGCCTGGCCCAGACCGTATCGGTGCTGTGGGGGGTGTATGTCCTGTTCACCGCGGCCGAAACGTTGCTGCTGTGGCTGGGTCCCATGAACCTGTTTGAGGCGGTCAACCATGCCTTTGCCACCATGGCGACCGGTGGTTTCTCCACTGACAATGGCTCGGTGGCCGGGTTCCAATCGGACTACGTGGAGTGGGTTATTTCGCTTTTTATGTACCTGGCCGGGGTGAATTTTCTGCTGCACTTCCGGGCTCTACGCGGGGACTTTCGCTCGATGTTGGACAATTCGGAGTTTCGCTTTTACAACGGTGTCCTTCTGACGGCCGTGATTGTCTGTATGATCGTTCTTCTGTCGAGTGGACTGGCTCCAATCGATCAGGCGGCGAACTCCTATCGGGTGGCTCCCATGTCGGCCGAAGACTTTGTCGGACACTACGAAACCCAGTCGGCGCTGGTGGGTAATGTCTACGGCGCTTTCAAAACATCGGTCTTCCAGGCGCTGTCCATCGTGACCACTACCGGTTTTGCGACCGCCGACTTCGACCTCTGGCCCGATTTCCTGAGGGTCATGCTGGTGCTGCTGATGTTTTTTGGAGGGTGTGCCGGCTCCACCGGGGGCGGCATCAAGATGATCCGAATCATGGTTGTCTGGAAGGTCGCGTGGACCCATTTGCGCAAAATGACGCAGCCCCGGCTGGTCGCGCCGGTCAAGCTGGGGGGAGAGGTTATTGACGACGAACAGCAGGTGAACGTGGTGGCGTTTTTTGTCCTGTTTACCGTCCTGTTTATAGTCACGGCGTTGTTGATGACGCTGTTTGTACCCGATGTCACCACGGCGGTCACCTGTTCTATTGCGACCATAGGTAATATCGGTCCCGGTCTCGGCGGCATCGGCGCGGTCGAGAATTACTCCTGGATTCCCATACCCGGCAAGTGGATATTGGTGCTGTCAATGCTGCTGGGACGTCTTGAGATATTCACGGTTTTGATCGTTTTCCGCCCGTCGGTATGGCGCAAATAGAACCATTCTCTCGTACAAGGGTTACATGAAGACAGCTTGCCACGGCAGGGTCGGCTCCGTCGGGGACAAGGTCTGAAAAGTGAACCTGAAACATTAGCGTGGTTATGCCTCGAGTATTTTTCTTCATCATATTCATATCGGCGGTGATAATCGTATTCGGTCTGGCCGAGATACTCCTGCTTCGCCTGCTGAATCGTCCCTGGTGGGAGCGACGGTGGGTCCGTCGGGCTGCCTGGGCGCTTCCGGCATCGGGACTGTTTTTCTTCCTCCTGTTTGGCTTTGGAGAGTATTACAAGATTGACTGGCTGGCTGTTCCGGCGGCGGCGCTGGCGGCGTTATCGGTCATTCTGGAAATCGGTTTGATGTTTTCGCTGCCTCTGTCCGGTCTTTTCCACCTGGCGGATTTCCTTGCGGAGAAGGTAGCCAGCCGGGGAAAACAGGCACCCGTGGACAGACCTATCGACCAGAGTCGCCGCATTTTTCTCAAGGGTGCGGCAGCCGCAATGCCTGTTGCTTCGGTGGCCATGGGACTGACAGGAGTCGGGAGTGCATTCACCCGGGTGACGGTGGATCGGAAGGAACTCCCCTATACGGACCTGCCGGATGACCTGGCGGGGTTGCGTATCCTGCATCTGTCGGACCTGCACCTGCGTCACTACACAACCCTGAGCGATCTGGAAACTACGCTGCAAACAGCCCGGCAATTCTCGCCCGACCTCGTGTTGGTAACGGGTGATGTTGCCGATGATCTTCAGCAGTTGCCGGAGGCACTGAATCTTATCGCGCAGCTGAAGGCGCCTCTCGGGAATTTCGCCACGCTGGGTAACCACGAGTATTTCCGGGGTGTCGAGACGGTGAAGCAGGTGTTTGCCAACTCGCCGGTAACGTTGCTGGTGGATCACGCGGTGACGCTTTCAGTCGGCAACAGCCGTGTTCACCTGGGGGGAATTGATGATCCCGTGCACATGGGGCAGGATCACACGGACTTCTTCTCACTCCGTATGCCGCTGGTCATGGGGGGACGTGACGCCGATGACTTCAGCGTGCTGATGAGTCATCGTCCCGACGTTTTCCCTCTGGCGGCCCGGGAAAAGGTCGATCTTACTCTGTCGGGGCACACGCACGGGGGCCAGATAGGGCTCTTCGGACGTTCACTGTTGGAGCGGTGGTTGCCCGAGCGATACCTGTGGGGCCGGTATGAAGACGGTCGCAGTCAGTTGTATACATCGTGCGGCATGGGGCACTGGTTCCCCTTCCGCCTGGGGTGTCCCCAGGAGGCACCGGTGTTGGAACTGGTGAAAGCATAGTGTGCGAAGGGGGAAAATCGCGTTTTCTCCTATGGGAAACGGCGTATTTTTTTTCCGATGAGGGTACAATTTTTCTTGCAAAAAAAAATTGAACATCCTTCATTTTAGCTGAGGGAGCGGAAAATCCCCTCTGTAGCGGGCGGATCGTTCGGTTGAAAACAATGCGCAATGAGAATAGAGAAACCTTGATCAACCCAATGCTAAAGGAGCAGACCATGGCAGTAGCCAAGAAAAAAACAGCCGCGAAGAAAAAGACCACGGCGAAGAAAACAGTGAAGAAGGCCGCTGCGAAGAAGACCACCGCCAAGAAAGCAGCGCCGAAGAAGAAGGTCGCAGCCAAGAAGGCGGCGCCGAAGAAGAAGGCAGCGCCGAAGAAATCCGCCGCCAAGAAGCCGGCCGCTCGGAAGACTGCGGCGAAGAAGACCACGACCAAAAAGGCCACGACGAGGAAGACCGTGAAGAAGGCGGCGCCGGCGAAGACGAAAGCCACCGCGCGCAAAGCCACTACGCGCAAAGCTGCCCCGAAGAAGGCCACTGCCAAGAAGACAGCGACCAAACGCAAGCCGAATGCGGCGTTCATGCGTCCGATGGAACTGTCAATGGACCTGGCCGCTGTCGTGGGAAACAAGCCGATTCCCCGTACCGAAGTAACCAAGAAGCTGTGGGCGTATATCAAGAAGAATGATCTTCAGGATGGCGTCAATCGCCGCATGATCAATGCCGACGACAAACTGACGAAAATCTTCGGTGGCAAGAAGAAGGTTTCGATGTTTGAGATGACCAAGCTGGTCTCCAAGCATATGAAATAGCTTCAACGTCTTTCTTCGATCTGCAACGGGCGGGACTGCCTTCGGGTAACCCGCCCGCTCTTTTGTTCACCCGTTTGAGGTCAAACCGCCGGGAGGATAACTTCACACATAGTGAGCAGCCCGGCGTGTCCAGGGTCGAGTCATTAGCGGACAATTGTTGTCGATGATTGAATTTTGTACAGATTCGAGGGGGTTACGGCAGCTTTTCGTATCCGGGCCGATACTGGGCAGTAACCCGGAATGCTGCCGGGTGAGGTGGATTTACCCGTTCTCCGCTCCGGATCACAGGGGGTATCGCAATGCTCGAAATACGTAGATATGAACGTCGCCACATGCTGGTGGACCTGGACATTTGTGACGGTGATTCCGAAAACTGCCTCGGCCGCATTGAGGATATCGCCGTCCAGGGTATGCGGCTGGCAAGTTCGCAGCCGTTTGAGGTGCAAAGCACGCTGACTTTCGAAATGACCCTGCCGTCGTCGAGCGGCGATACCCGGCGGGTGCTGTTGACCGCCCGGGTCATGTGGTGCGATGAGATCGGCACGCCTGGCGAATACCGGAGCGGCCTGGAGTTGATTGGGCTATCCGAAAACGAAATCGACATGCTGAAGCGCTTCATGGCTCAGAATGCCTATGAAAACCGGTGGCAGGACATCGCCCGGGACATGCGCTAAACACCCAGGGAGCCCCTCAAACCACCCTCAGGACCGTCGTTGCCGGACAGTTTGACCTCTTCCAGCGACAAGCTTCTCGTTTGCCGAATTGGGTTGAATTTTCCCATTGTTGTATTATAATGCCGGACCGTGAGTTAGTCCGCAACATGAGTTGTTGAGATTGAGGTGTTACTGTGGCTATAGTGAAACCGTTCCGCGGGGTACGACCCCGTCCCGAAATGGCGGCCCAGGTGGCCTCGCCGCCCTACGACGTTCTCAGCGCAGCCGAAGCCCGGGCCATGGCTGCCAACAATCCGAATTCCTTTCTCCGGGTCAATAAGGCCGAGATAGACTTCGATGATTCCGTGGATGCGTACTCCGAGCAGGTGTATCAGCGGGGTAGGGACAACCTGAACCGGCTGCGACACGACGGCATCATGATCCGCGACGAAAAACCGTGTTTATACCTGTATCGCCTGACCTGGCGGGGAAAAAGCCAGACAGGCTTGGTGTGCCTGACGTCGGTTGACGAGTACGACGCCGGAAAAATCAAAAAGCACGAACATACGCTGCCGGAGAAGGTGAACGACCGGGCGAATCACATTACCTACCTGGGAGCCCAGGTCGGGCCCGTTTTTTCCACGTTCCGCCACACCGACAGCGTGACTGCGGTGTTCAGGCGGCTGACAGCCGGGGCGCCGACCACGGATTTCGAAAGCAAGGACGGGGTTCGTCATGAACTCTGGGTGATTGACGACGACACTGAAATTCAGGCGCTGGTGGCGGCTTTTGCGAAACTCGACTGCCTGTATATAGCCGATGGGCATCACCGCAGTCAGTCCGCATCGGAAGTGTGCCGACGGGAACGGGAGAATAACCCGCAGTACACCGGCGACGAGCCGTTCAACTACTTTCTTGATGTCCTGTTTGCCGATTCCGAGCTGCGCATACTGCCGTACAACCGGGTTGTCAAGGACCTCAACGGTCTGACCGCCGAGCAGGTGCTGGCGAAGGCCCGCGAGAAGTTCGAGGTCACGGCGGCTGCTGGCGAGGTGGAGCCGGCCGAACGCCATCAGTTTGGCATGTATCTCGAAGGCAAGTGGTTCAAGCTGACGGCCAAAGCGGGGACTTTCGACGAGGCTCATCCGACTGAGTCAATCGATGCCGCCATACTCGGAGCCAACCTAATCGATCCGGTTTTTGGTATTACGAATCCCAAAACCGACAAGCGCATTGACTTTATCGGCGGTATTCGCGGCACGGCCGAACTGGTGAAACTGGTGGATTCGGGCGGTTACAAAGTTGGCCTGGCGCTTCATGCGACCGGTATCGACCAGTTGTTGAATGTCGCGGATTCCGGTGAAGTCATGCCCCCCAAATCCACCTGGTTTGAACCGAAACTGCGCAGTGGAATGGTTGTCAATCTGCTGAAAGAATAACTTATACAGGGGATAAAGACTATGCTGATACTCATTTCTGATGCTTTCGACGATAAGCTTCCCAAGACGCTGGGCAAGTACGGTGAGGTCACCGACGACCATGCGCGGCAGGCGGAAGCGGAAGTGATCCTGATCCGAAGCAAGACCAAGGTCACCAAAGAGTATATTGATGCATCGCCCAAGCTCAAACTCGTGATTCGGGGTGGGGTGGGCCTGGATAATGTCGATCAGGTCTATGCCCGGGAGAAGGGTATTGCCGTCCACAATACCGCCGACGCATCATCGGTAGCCGTTGCGGAACTGGCCTTTGCGCTGATGATCGCCCTGCCGAATCACATCGTTCGGGCGGATGCAACCATGCGCGAGAAGACCTGGGCAAAAAAGGAGCTGAAACGTACCGAGTTGCTGGGCAAAACTCTGCTGGTGCTGGGTATGGGACGGATCGGGTCGGCCCTGGCCGCCCGGGCCAAGGCGTTTGGCATGAAGGTACTCGGCTACGATCCGTATGTGTATTTCACCGATGCCGCCGAAATGCGGTCTGATGTCGATGCGGCGCTGGGTGAGGCGGATTACATTTCCATGCATATGCCGCTGTTGCCGGCCACGAAGGAGTTCATCAACAAGGACCGCATTGCGAAGATGAAGGACGGCGTGTTTATCGTGAACACCGGTCGCGGCAAGTGTATCAATGAGGCTGATATGGCCGAGGCGCTCAAGAGTGGCAAGATTGCCGGGTTTGGCAACGATGTCTGGTATTCTGATCCGCCGGAATGGGATACGCCGCTGCTTTCGGCTCCCAACTGCCTGTTTGCGCCCCATATCGGAGCGTCCACCAAGGAAAACATGGGTCGTATCGGCGTCATCGCCGAGCAGATCATCGCGACCTATAAGGCCGCCAAATAAACGGTAATGGCAACGACCAGTGAAGTTGTGAGGCAATAGAATGGCTAAGAGAATTTACAATTTCAACGCCGGACCGTCGACCCTCCCCCTGGATGTCCTCAAGATTGTCCAGGACGAGCTGCTCGACTATCGCGGCACGGGCATGTCGGTGATGGAAATCTCTCACCGCTCGGCCCAGTTTGACGAAATCAACGAAGCGGCGATTTCTCTGACCCGTGAGCTGATGGGTCTTGATGAATCCTACCATGTGCTTTTTATGGGCGGAGGCGCCTCTACCCAGTTTGGGTTGATTCCGATGAATTTCCTGCGCGACGGCCAGACGGGGGCGTATGTCGATACCGGTACCTGGTCGTCAAAGGCCATCAAGGAATGTGAGATCCAGGGGAAAATGCACCTGGCCGGTTCGTCCAAGAAGGACAACTACACGTTTATTCCGAAAATGGCTGATCTGGATGTGCCGGCTGATGCCGCCTACCTGCATATCACCTCGAACAATACCATCAAAGGCACGCAGTATCACTCCTGGCCGAAAGTGAGCGTTCCGCTCATCGTTGACATGTCGTCGGATATCATGTCTCGCCAGCTTGACCATACCATGTTTTCCATGATGTACGCCGGTGCTCAGAAGAACCTGGGGCCGTCGGGCGCAACGATGGTTGTGATCAAGGACGATCTGCTGCAGACATGCAAGGACGGGAACCCCACGATGCTGGATTACCGGACGCACGCATCCAAGAAGTCGCTGTACAACACGCCGCCGGCCTTTGGTATTTATATCATCAAGCTGGTGCTCGAGTGGGTCAAAAACCAGGGCGGTCTGGCTGCCGTGGAGAAGGTCAACCGGGCAAAACAGGAGCGCTTGTACCAGGCAATCGACCTCAACAACGATTTCTATCGTGGTCCCGTGCAGAAAGACAGCCGGAGCTGGATGAATGTCTGCTTCCGTCTGCCGACCGAGGATCTCGAGAAGAAGTTCATCGCGGAAGCCACTGCGGCCGGATTCGGCGGCCTGAAGGGCCATCGTTCGGTCGGCGGCTGCCGGGCCTCTATCTACAATGCCATGACTTTGGAAGGGTGCGAGAAGCTGGCTGAGTTCATGCAGAACTTCAAAAAAGCCAACTGAACGGTCCTTTGCATATAGATCGGAAGCAATCAGAGCCGCTCCTGCGGCTCTGATTGTCGTTAGAGCCATACTCCGGCGAAATGGCATCAATCTGGAACCTGTCGGCCCGTCAGTCGTTAGCAGTACTAAACCGGTCACCGACCTATGAGAAGACACGAGTATACATGTGACGATCCGGACGCGTTTGCGGCGATCGTCAACGAGACGTCAATCGGCAATCTGGGTATTGTCACGCCCGATGGGTATCCCCGGGTGGTGCCGGTGAATTTTGCCGTTATCGGCGAGACGGTCTATTTCCACGGG
>JAHIVM010000013.1 GCA_018816665.1 Candidatus Zixiibacteriota bacterium | reverse complement strand
TGGTATATGCGCAACTCCTGGGGCGGTTATTGGGGTGAAGGCGGCTATATGCGCATGCGCTACGGTTGCTCCCGGATCGGCTACGGCGCCTGCTTCATTGACTACCGCCCCCTGTACGTTACTCCGGGTGACACGCTTGGCCCGGCCCCGATGACGGTCAGTTTCACCGGATCGGCCCCCGGTGCCACGATTGACAGCTGCCGCTGGGACTTTGGTGACGGTACCTCCGAATGCGAAACCAATCCCGTCCATGAGTACGTTCAGCCGGGCCATCACTCGGTCGATCTCACACTGTACACCACCGAGGGAGAGTGGGGGAAATCCTTCCCGGGCCGCATATCCGTGTACGCCGACACCATGGGTATGACCAGCGTTCTGGCCGAACCGGGTGAGCGGGTGAAGGTGGATGTGTATGCGCGCAACTACCTGCCGCTGGGTGAGATTCAGATTCCGCTGTCGTATGCAGGCGCGCTGAACCTGGTGTACGATTCGTTTTCGACTGTCGGATTGCGCACCGAGTATCTGGACGACCAGCGCACGATCAACTATGACCCCTTCAACAAGCGAACCGTTATCCTGCTCAAAACCGGGACCGGCGGCGATGACCCGATGGTCGCCGAGGGGGCCGGACCGATTGTCAGCCTCCATTTCACTGTCCCGAGTTCCGCTGCGCGGGGAGAGAATCCGGTGGAATTGACTGCATACGGGCTGTTCACGCCCCGATTTGTCACCTATGCCGGTGAATATCATCCCGAGGAAATCAAAGGTTCGGTCCAACTGGCCGGCTGCTGCGTGGATACCAGGGGCAACGTCCAACTGGAACCATCCTGTGATCTCAGCGATCAGTCGGTCGACGTAGGTGATCTGACGGCGCTCATTGATCACCTGTTCATCAGCTTCACACCCGTGTGTTGTCTCGATGAGGCCGATATCGCGCCGGTGGTATTCCCCGACGGGTCAGTGGATGTGGGTGACTTGACGGCCCTGATTGATCACCTGTTTATCACCTTCACGCCGCTGACGTCGTGCTGGTAACAACACTGTTCTGTTTTTGCTGAGAATTCTGAGATGCGGCAGAAAGCTCGGGCTTATCCCAGCCCGAGCTTTTTCATTTTTTTGTACAGGTGTGAACGCTCGAGTCCCAGATGACGTGCCGCCTCGGTCATGTTGCCGGCGTGATCGGCGATTATCGAGCTGATGTGCTCGCGCTCAAAGGCCTCGACAGCGGCTTTCAGGTTGGCGGTTATCCTCGACGTCGCGGGTGGCAAATAAGCGGTCGCAAACTCGGCGGTAATAACTGTGTCATCGCAATAGATACTTATCCGCTCAATAAGGTTCTTCAGCTCCCGCACATTGCCGGGGAAGGGGTAACGGCGCAACAGCGCGGCGGCCTCATCGGATAACCGTTGCGGCGTACCTCCCGACTGCGCCGCAAAGCGAGCCAGAAAATGGTCTGCCAACAACGGGATATCCTCGGAGCGGTCGCGCAGGGCTGGCAGAGTCAGCGTGACAACATTGAGCCGGTAGTACAAATCCTGCCGAAACTTGCCTTCCGCGACATAGATTTCGAGGTCGCGGTTCGAGGCGGCGATGATTGTGCAGTCGACCGATATCTCGCTGTCCGAACCTACCGGCGTTATGCGCCGGGTCTCTGTCGCTCGCAGGATTTTGGCCTGGGCATCCGCCGGCATTTCGCTGATCTCATCCAGAAAAATCGAGCCGCCTGAGGCCTCTACAAATTTGCCTTTGCGGCTTTTGGTCGCACCGGTAAACGCCCCTTTCTCATGACCGAACAGCTCTGATTCAACCAGTTCCGAGGGGAGGGCGGCGCAGTTGATGGCAATGAAGGGACCGTCGGCCCGTTTGCTCTGGCGGTGAATGAGATGAGCTGCCAGTTCTTTGCCGGTACCGTTTTCACCGAGTACGAGAAAACGGTCCGTGCGCGAGGCTGAGCGGGTGATATCGGCCTTGATCTTGCGCACGGCCTCGGATTCACCCACCAGGTCACCGTAAACGATACCGGACAGGCGCTCTTTTTCGGAGAGCAAACGGCTGGCCCGGGAAGCGTGGTCGACAGTGATGAGAATGCGATCGAGTGATATCGGCTTTTCCACAAAATCATACGCCCCGATCTGGATTGCCTGTACGGCGGTATCGATATCCGCGTCTCCGGAGATCATGACCACGCACTGGCGGGGATCGCGTGCCTGCAACTCCTTGAGCAGATCAATCCCGGAGCCGTCGCCCAGGAATACATCGAGGAATACGATGTCAAAATCGGCCCGGGCGAACTGCTGACCCTCGGCGAACCCGGCTGCCGTCACGCAGTCGTGACCGCGCTTTTCCAGGGCTGCCTTCAGCGATGCCCGGATGTTCTCCTCATCGTCGACAATCAGTATTCGTGCCATCAGTCCTGTGGCAGCCGTATCTCCACAGCCGCGCCTCCCTGTTGACGATTGGTTAACTCAATGCTTCCGTTGTGATCGTTCACGATGCGCTGACAAATCACCAGCCCCAGACCGGTGCCGTCTGTTTTGCCGGTATAGTACGGCTCAAACGCATGGGCCAGCGTTTTGTCGG
>JAHIVM010000094.1 GCA_018816665.1 Candidatus Zixiibacteriota bacterium | reverse complement strand
GGGCCCGTGTCCGGCGTGCGGGGAAACTCAAACGGCACGCCCCAGCCGAAGGCATTGGGCCGGCTCCACACCATCCCCAGTGACCGCACGCCTCGGTCATAGTATTGCGGTAGCAATTTGAGATCCGGATCAACAGCCTCGGCTCCCTCCAGATGGATGACCATGTGCAGCGAGTTCTCCCGGCGATTGTCGGTCAAGTCCGCAATAGACCGCGCAATAGTCAACTGGCCGTCGCTCTCGACCACGATACGATCCAGATAGTCAAGCACCGCCGTAGTAAACTCACGCGCATAGGCGGCATCGATTGCCTCGGCCAGAGGAAAACGGTAACCGTGTTCCGTTGTCTCAAGGCCCGTATCCGGGGGATCGAAACACTCCGGATCCTCCGGCACAAAGATGGCAAACATGCCGCCAAACAACCCGGCCTCCCGCGACCGGGGAATATCGAGATGTCCCGATTCGCTTCGTTTCAGTAGTGATCTCGGGTTTTCACTCTTTCGTGTCATGTACGTGCGGACCAGGGAATCATTGTGACCGTCGAACAGCGGGTAGCGTTTGATGGATATCATGCGGCAGGATCTTCCTTGCGGGTAAAAAAGGCCTCTTCGTATTCGTGAACCACCGAAAAGCCGAGTTTTTCGTAACTCCGAATGGCGGGCGTATTGCCGGAATAAACATTGAGACAAATCAAATCGACATCACCGGTGAGTTCCTCGAGCAACCGCGAGGTCAGCCCGGTGGCCAGCCCCTGACCCCGAAAATCCGGATGAGTGGCAATACACCCCAGAACCGCCACCCCGTAGTCCGGGCTGTGCACATGCACGCCGGTGACGGCCGCCAGCCGACTGTCAACCATCGCCCCCAGGAACCGGCTGCTCTGGAGCATGCGCGGCTCAAAAAAACCATCGGGATAAGCCGAGCGATAAAATTCTATCAACTCGTCGGCATCTTTCGGTCCCAGACGTCGCACACTAACGTTGTCGTTTTTGAACGCAACCGGTGTGAACCGCCCCAGCTTCATCTTGAAATGATGTCCCATCGGCTCTTCATCGTACCACGCCGTGAAGCGATCGCGGTGTTGTGCCTGAAAATGGCCGTGGAATCGATTGGGTAACAGCGGCAGCATTTCATCGAGCAGCTCGGCAAATCGTTCCGACACGCCAAATGCCAGAACCGTGGGGTTGGACAACCCGGTATAGGTCAATACCACTTCGTCGATTTTGGAGTACCGGCCGAACAGCGCCCCCCACTGGCAATGCGGGAAATGGGGGTCATCAAGATCCCCGGTGTGGTAGGCGAACAACACCGGGTTCTTTTTGAAATGGTCACGCAGACGTTTTTTGTGGGTGGTGAAAATCAGCATTGAGGACAGGCTCCCGCCCGATCACAGAGCGAGCGGACATGCTCAGCCTTTTTTGATTTTCCCCAGACAGTCAAGAACTTCGTCGAGCTGGTCGAGACGGAAGGTCACGCCCTTTTTGGTCGGCAGCCATTCGTTTTCTTTTGACAGGAAGTAAATGCGCAGGGTGACCAGGTCGTGTCCCTTGTAGTTGCTGTCTTCGATGATCAGCTTTTCTGTTTCCGAGCGGTCCAGTTCGAATCTCATGTTGAAAACCCTTACACTTATATTGTTCCACCGGCGGGCTGTTTGCGAGTAGCCTTACCAGGTCAGTCCTACAGTCACGGTCAGGGCGGCGTTTTTCCAGTCGAACGGCCAGCCATCACTTTGCGCCGCGTATAATCGGGGCTGGTTCGCCCAATCTAGTATTTGCTCCTCAGTCAGCTCTTTGCCCAGTTTGAACGGGCTCATATCGTAGCGCACATCAATCATTACGCGGTACTCGGCCATGGGTATATCCACTCCGGCGCCAACCACCACGCTGAAATCTATCCCGCGGGCGTTTTTTATGTCGTAGCTGTCAATGAACTCACGGGTGGCGCTCAACTTCACCGATCCGGCCGCGCCCGCAACCAGTCTTGGGATTACCCGGTCGGCCTCATCGTAGCACTCCTCGCAAATATCCAGCCGCGCCAGCGCGATCAATTGCATGTACGTGAGCTTTAATTCTTCCTCGGTATTGTACATCTTGGCGCCGCGCTCAATATACCAGAATTCCGGTTGCAGCGAAAACCCGGGTGTCAGACTGTAGGTTGCGAAGGCGCCAAACTGCGGCCCCAGACGGGTGCCCCAGTCACCGGCGTCCTCACCCGTGAGCATGGACAATGCCACTCCCCCCTGAATGCCGAATCCCGTGAAGCCCGGATGGAAACTCTCACCGTCCTGGGCCGTGACGGTGGTGCCGATCGCAGCCAGGGCCAGCACGGTCAGGATAACTCGCAATAGTGTCACGTACGATGTCCTTCAGTCTGTTGCGTTATCGCTTGTAGCCTATCTGTCTCAGGAAGGCCTTGCGTTCTGCCACATCCTCCTCGGTTTCCACGCCCAGCGGCGCCTGACCGTCAATCACCCCGATCACTCCCCGCCCCAGATCGGTGGCGGCCACCAGCACCTGCAGCGGATTGGCGGTGGCACAGAAGATACGGCAGACCTCGTCCACCTGCTTGACCCGCCCGAGCACATTTATCGGGAAACCGTCGCGCATGAACACAAAAAAGGTATGACCGCAGCCGACATCAAACGCCGCCTTCTGTGCCATGTCAACCAGGTCGGCATCATTGCCGTCACATCGGACCAGCCGTTTCTGCGAGGCCTCGCAAAAGGCAATACCAAACCTCAATCCCGGCGCCGAGGTCACCAGTGCCTCGTACAGGTCCTCAACGGTTTTGATGAAATGCGACATACCGAAGATGATATTTAATCCCTCCGGAATATCCACCGAGACAATATGCGTTTTGTACTTGGCTTCAGTTGTCATAAGCTACCTCGAATAGAGAATCGTCTATCCCGTGGTTTATAACTGGATTGGTGAAATACTCGGTCATATTGAATGACACACCGATAAACAGCGCCGCTTTCCCCTTACCGACCACATCAAACTCAGCAGGCAGCCAGAACCCGTATGCGGACGGTCGACAGGTCAATGACATGTCCAGTTGCTTGAGTTTGAACATGGTCTTTTTGACCAGTTTGGCCGGCGAGAAATCCACCCGCACCAGGTGAAAGGTCTCCGCCTCAAAGTAGAAATCTCCGGCAATCAACGAGTCAGATTCCTCACGAGCATCAACCCGGAAATGATGACAGGAATACCCCTCGATCTTTTCCGAGGCCACACCCTTGTAGACGATGTCGTACAGATCGCGACGTTCCGGGTAGAACGGCCGAAGCATCGGATGAGAGATATCCCGGGCCTTGCGTTTCTCTTTTTTCTCCCGGCGCTCTTTGGCCTCGCTCTGCAGATCCTTGTCGCTTTGCTTTTCACCCTCTTTGTAGTATTCCAGGTACTCTTCGTGAAACCAGGCCGTATCAGCCAGGTACTTCACATACACTTTTTTCACAAAGCGAGCCTTTTCGCCGCGATCACCGTCGTCACCATCCTCGTATTCGATAAGCTCGGTCTCGAATACGACATCGTGCAATTTGGCACGCTGTTCGGCGTCGGTAGCCAGGATTCGTTCAATCAACGATTCCGGCTCAATACCGTCGAAATCCTGCGCCGTCGCACCAACCTGTAGCAACAGGGCAAACGCGACCGTTAACAGCAGACTTCGCATATCTATTCCTCGTGTATGATGATTCGTTGTATGACATCACCCTGCACCAGCTCGTTCGCCACATCCATTCCGGTAAGGACCTGCCCAAACACAGTATAACGTGCATTCAGGTGTGGCTGTGGCGAGTGGGTGATGAAGAATTGTGAGCCGCCGGTATCCTTACCCGAGGTGGCAATACCTACCGTCCCGCTCTTATACGGCCGGTCAGAGTACTCACAGCGAATGAAATACGGCGGACCACCCCAACCGTCGCCGCGCGGGTCGCCGCCCTGCACCACGAAATTGGGGACCACCCGGTGAAACACAAGGCCGTCATAAAATCCGTCGTCGGCCAGCTCAATGAAATTCATAACCGTCAGCGGTGCGATGTCAAACAGCAGCCGCAGCTCAATCTCTCCCTTTTCGGTGATGATGGTTGCCGACGGGTTTTGTACGTACTTGAGTAAGGCCCGTTCCACCTTGCGCTCGGAGTACCGGGTGCCGGCCGGAGCGATCGCGCCGGATCGATCTTCACCCAGGTGTTCGCGATAGATGACCGCTGCTTCGCGACGGATGATGTATTCGGGGTCCAGCGCTCCGTAGATAAGAATCTGGTTCAGCACCGAATCGGAGCGTAGCGAATCAGCCATTTCGGTGACAAGGCCCATGATCGACCGACGGATATCAAGTTCGGTTTGCCCGGCGGCAAACATCAGGTCGGCCAGTTGCGGGAGATAGGCAGTCATACGGCGGTTGCCGATTTGATCGATAGCCAGGACCACCGGCATCATATCGGGATCAGCCAGGGCTTTATTAATGTAGAATTCGATATTGGTGCTATCCAGAATCACCAGTTCGTCAAAAGCGGAAGCTCGCACCAGCGGGTCTTCATCGGCGAACAGCACCGCAATGCGGGGAATGACGGATGATTTTTCGGTGTCGCCGTAGGCCTCGGCACAGGCGGCCCGAACTCGTGCGGGGGGATTGACCGCCAGCAGGGAGTCTATTCGCGAAATCGCCCGTTCTTTGTCAATTGCAGCGATATACCGGATGGCGGCGATCGTGATATTAACCGTCAATTCAGAATTCAGGTGCATCCGCGCCGTGGCCAGCCCCTGATTGCTCTCCAGGGCACGCAAGGCATCCATAAGCGCAACAATCAGTTTCTCGTCGTTCTCACGCTTCAGCCGTCCGGCCAGATACCCGGCCGATACCGGCCCGCCCTGATTTTGCAGGGTGGCGATTGCCTCGGCGACCACCAGATGGTCACCATCGTTCAGCGATGACGCTACCGTCTGACGGATATCGTTGGTTTTGGAGACGCGAAGACCGCGCAGGGCCAGGGCCCGTTGATACTCGTCGCCCTCGGCATGAAACCGCTTAAAAACGGGCAGGGCGGTGGTTACGCCCAGCCGGGCGAGCGTAAACAGGGCGGCGGTCTGGACCTCGGGGATAGTTTCTGTATTAATGTGCAGGATCAGGGTCTCAGCCGGTTTTTTGGCCCCGGCATAAAACAGCGCATAGCAGGCAGCCTCGCGCACCTCGGGGGAGGCATCGGCCAGATGCTTCAGGATTTCTTCCGCCACGGCGGTCTGGGTGGAGTCGGCCAGTCGGCCGGCTGCCATCAAGGCCTCGGCGACTACCATCGACGGCATCCCCGATGTCGCTTTTAGCAGCGGTAGAGCGATTTCGGGATCATCGAGCAGGCCAAAGGCAAACGCCGCGGTGCGAGCCACACCCGGTGCGGGGTCGGCCAGTTGCCCGGTAAGGAGCCGTCCGGCCCCCGGCCCGCCTATTCGTCCGACTGCCAGCGTGGCCCGCTGACGAACCCGGGCGGTGTCATCGACCAGGAATTCCTCCAGTACGCTGTTGCGCACGCGCTGATCTTCCAGATGGATGATGGTAGCGAGTTTTTCGGTCGTGGTACGTTGCCGGAAGGTATCCCAAACATAGTACCCGACGATCACAAACAAAACGACCGCCGTCACGGCGGTTATGAGTTTGGCTAACTGTTTCATAAGCAGGTCCGAATGTATATCGGCTCCTCTGGGAGGTCAACGTATTTCCATTAATGAAGGGGGTGCTTAAGCGGTGATGCAACCAAAAATCATAGGGCAGATTGCCCGTGGAACAGCCCTGGTGCCATTCTCGGGAGCCCAACGGACCGGCTAACCCGTTGCCGGGCAGATTGATTGGGTGGCCTCCGGCGCACGACGTTGGAACTCGCTACTATCAGAGTCGCGATACCGGCATGAAACACGGGTCAACAGACCCGTCACGCCTGCGAAAGCAGGCGCCTATTGATTTCTGTTAATGGATTCCTGCGTGCGCAGAAATGACGACGCTGGAGCGTCGTTTCAGAGGATCCGTCCCGTGTCCGCCTGCGGGTTGCCCCGCGTAGTGCGACGCGGGAAATCACCATCGTCGGGTTTCTCACCCCGCCTTCGGCGGACTTCGGAACCCGACCTACAGAAGACTGCCCAATTTCCCCTTGCACCACAACGAAATAGATACAATACTACATTATCACAACGGATTCTGAACATCCCACACCGATTTGCCCTGGGGAGGAGCCGACATGAAACATGCCCTTATCCTGAGCTGCGTGATGCTACTATTGATGTGTCCCAGACCGTCGAACGGGGGCACACACCCGGTGTTCACCACCTTGCCGTCGGCAGCCGCTCATTCGCTGGCAAATATGGGTATCTCGGAGATCCATGCGACATCATACACCAGCAATCCGGCCACCCTGGCACTGAGCGGCGACGACGGTGTTGCAACCGCAAGCTATAGCCCCGGTTACCGGAGTTCAGATTCACGGGACCTGTCATTCTCCTCGGCCTTTTTTGGCACAAGTGCAACGATACCAAAAGGCTCCGACACTGAACCCGCTGCTACTGTTTTTGGGTTGGCCTACTATTTCACACACTTTGGTTACGGCGAGTTCGCTCGAACCGACGAAGTGGGTAATCTCCTTGGGACTATAGAGCCGTACCTGCGTTCGCACAACCTGGTATTATCCGCCTCCCGGCGCGGGGCGATCAATGCGTCGATTGGCGTGACGGTCCGTCACTGGCGCACAGAGTTAGTGGGCCAGGGAGCTGGATCTGCAACAGTGGCAGTGACCGCAACTGCCACCGCATTTGACTTTGGCTCCCACCTCAGCCGTTCGTTTCGGCTCGCATCTGGTAAGTCGAATTCGTTGTGGTTTGTGACTCCGGCGGTGGCGGCTACCTATCACAATCTGGGTTCCGATTTCGATTTCAGTGATTCTTCAGCGGACCGTGATCTGCCCACCATGTTCCGTCTGGCGGCCGAGGTCGCCATTGAACGGCGCTCGCCCGCTATTACGTTGCTGAAAGTGGTGCCGATGTTCGAGTGGCAATGTCTCACGCCGGGGAGGAACGAATCGATCTATCACCTGGGCGGTCGGATTGAGTTAATGGAAACCGTGTACTTCCGAAAGGGCGTTTTCGATGATGGGTATTCTGAGGATGATCCCGCTGGAACCTGGGGAATTGCTTTGAGTACTCGCGGCTTTACCAAGGAGCGCCGACACGGTGCGACAACGACCGATCAAGGAAGTTTTTTCGACAGGCTGGATCTTGACCTCTCCTACGCTCCCCATTCGATCAGGTATTCAAACGCCAGTCTCCTGGAACTCGCCTTGACGTTTGATTTGTAGTAGCGGGGCACGTCCGTCATCGAACGTACCGGGGTGCCCCACGCCGTGCGAAGTGAGAAATCGCCAATGTCGGGTTTCTCACTCCGCCTTCGGCGGACCTCGGAACCCGACCTACAAAAAACTCTATTCTCGGAACCGCGC
>JAHIVM010000093.1 GCA_018816665.1 Candidatus Zixiibacteriota bacterium | reverse complement strand
CTCACCTTCTTGCGGATAGGCCCGGGCTCTCTCGCGAAGCAGCGACCGTTCCCCTGCCGCAACCTCTCGCAGGTACTTGATACCCTGGGCTCGTTCGGTCGAATCGGGAGTAAGCAGAGCAATGCGATACCAGGTATCCACCAGCCACTCGGCATTCCACTTCTGCGAATCGTCGGCCTGTTGCGGCACCAGACTCTGCCTCTTGGGCTCGGTCTGAAACGCGGATCGTGCAGCCGCCCGCGCCTCCCCCGCCGCGCTTTCACGCAACGAATCCGAGGCTGCCGCCATCACCGTCACCAGCGAGTCGCGAAGGGCTCTGAGCGATGCCAGTTCCCTGACCACGCCTGAATCAACCTCGTTCCTTCCCAGGTCGGTGAGCGGAATATCCCTGACTGCATCCTGATCGGCAATAACCTCGGGGCTGGCGATCTTTGGTCGGGAAACTTGCCGCGACGGAGGCGGCGGTAATGTCTCTTGTTCTTTCGGAGCCAGGATATTCTCCACGGCACCGCCCTTGACTTTTTTTGTCTCGCTCGTCTCGGAGAGAATCGGCGCCGGAGTCTCTTCCGCCGCGCGCGGGACCGTTCGCCCGCGATAGTCGGCATCTTCCGTCGGCTCTGGTATCGGAGTTGGTTTTGCTATCGCCGGCTGGACAATCTCCGCTACACTTTTGCTCACTTTTGACTTGCCGGCTTCCGCGGACGGTTGCTTAACGTCGGCTTCATCGGCAAACTCTTCTGTGCGTTCATCGACTGATAGCCCTTCGGGGCCGGTCGGTGTGATTTCGATCTCGGTGTCGCGTTGATACGTGGCGGTATCCGTTGCCTGTCGGCCCGACGTATCCTGTGCGGGGGGAGCGGGAATCTTCTGGAGTTGCCTCTGAGGAATCACCTCGTCTTTGAGAATCTCGCTTTGGTGGATACCGATCACCGTCAGAAACACGACCGAGGCCGCCACGGCAGTCAGTTTCCACCAGAGCCCCGAGGATTGGCTGGTCTTTTCCTTCGTGATATCCGTGACATCGGCCGGAGCAATGCCCAGCCGCCGCTCTATCTTCTGCGCGGCCCGTTCCCAGTACTCGCCGTCATCCAGACCGCTGTGCTCCGCCACCAGGCCGTCGATCTTCTTCAAGTGGTCCAGCTCTGCCCGACATTCGGCACACCCCTCGAGATGCTCGCGAACGACAAACTCCTCTTCGGGTTTGAGTTCGCGATCCAGGTATCCCGACAGTCGATCCTTGAAGTACGAATGGTTCATGACACTAATGCCCTAATCTGCCGACAGCAAATCCTTCAATCTCTCCAACAACATCTTTCGCGCCCGGTGCAACCGGGAGTCTACCGTCCCCGGGGGTATTTTCAGGTAGCTCGCAATGGCGCTGTAGTCCATATCCTCAAGATGACGCAACACAAATACCGTCCGGTATTTGACCGGCAGGGCGTTCAAAGCCTGCCAGAATCTCCGGTCGCCCTCCCGGGCGATAAGTGCCTCCAGGGGGCCGAGTTCCGGTGATGTCTCGACAAAACCAGCCTCGGTGAGCTTGTCCAGCGACTCACTCTTTTCTTCCCGCCGGATGACATTGTAGGCGTGGTTCCGGGCAATGGTCGACAGCCAGGGATAGAAATCGTACTGCGTCCTGAATGTCTTGATGGCCCCGTAAGCCTTCACAAAAGCTTCCTGCACAATATCCTCAGCCTGGTCAAACGATCCGGTCAAACCGTAGATGAACCGAAACAGCCGCTTCTGATGCCGGCGGATGAGCAGGCCGAAAGACCGGGAATCACCGTTTTGCGCCGCCTCAATCAACCGGGCATCAGAAACATCACTTCCCTCACGTGATACCCGGTCGCGCTGGTTTTCTTCCCGCTTTGTGTCAGCCATATCGTTCAGGGTGGGTTATGTCAATTCCAGAACAAGCTGTTCCAACAACATCTCCGGCTTGAGCCGTCCCTTGCGACAATCAGCGTCGGCAAGTGCTATAGACTCAATCATGCGTTCCAGCCGATCGTTGGGATAGCGCGCCGCCTGACTCCGAAAGCGAGGTTCGAGCCAGCGACGGTACGGTTCCAGACGGCGTCCGTTTTTCACCAGGTAGAGCGAAACAAAATGCTGGCCAAGGAAATACAGTATGCCGGTTGGCGAATTGCCGTCGGCAACAAGCCGTTTCACCTGATGCAGCACCCCTCTTCGATCACCCCCGACCACGAAGTCGGCCAGTTCAAAAACGCTGTACACCTGGAACCCGGTACACACTCGCCGGACATCCTCAATGCCGACTTCTCCCTCGCCGTCCTTGTACGAAAGCAGTTTGTTGACTTCCACTTCCAGAGCTCCCCGGTTGCCCGCCACCAATTCCACCAGCAGGGTCAAAGCATCCTGCCCAATAGGAATGTCGGCCTGGGCAAACTTGCGAGCCGCAGCTCCCCGCACTTCCTGGGGGGAGAGCTTATTGAACTCCACCCATTGAGCTACGGCCGCCACTTTTTTCAGGAAAACCGATGACTTTTTGGGTGTTTTCGACGACGGTGAACTCAGGACTATGATGCGGTTGGGGTCGGCCTGACCGATCAGTTTGAGCACCCGGTCTACCTCGGTGGGTTTGTAGCTCTGGAAACTGGTAACGCCAAAAACCTGGCGGTCTCCCAGCAGCGGAAACACGGCTAGCTCGGCGAGCAAATCCGTGCATTTGGTGGTGCGGGCGTTGAACCGCCGGAAATTGGTGGTCAACTGGCGGTCGGGCAGAAACTGGCGGGCGACAAACTTCTCGGCCTCGACTATGCGATAATCCTCGCTGCCGCTGAAATAGTACACCGGCTTGAACTTGCCGGCCTGCACCTCGCTGAAAAGCTTTTGGGGACGATCGGGGGCCATGCTGAGAGTATATCAGCAGCCCCGTGCGGGGTCAATCTAAAAGCGAATCCACCGCGGGGTTGTCCGACGATGGCACCCACTCAAGAGAAAAGTGATACTTCTCGCGGTACTTGTTGGCCCGGTTCAGCAACTGACTGAACTCACCGCGCATGGCGCTGTCACCGTTCACCTGATTGATAATGCTCAGATTATCACCATAGATCTGGAAAGTATGGTTCGAGAAGTACTTCTGGTTGGAATCTATGAATTCGAGCAGGGCAAGCAGCGACGCCAGATTGCCGTGATCTTTGTCGACCGCCGCAAAGGGCGCCTTGAATCTTATCCCAACATCGGGAATATGAAACATCACTACCGCCGACTTGCCATCACTGGACGTTCGGCCGTACTCATAGGCGCTGAAGTAACAATCCATGCAACCTGCTACTGCAAGCGGCATGCCTTCCGGGCAGATACCGACGGATTCCGTATAAGGACCTATGCCTTATAGACTTATACTGCCGAGACAGCCGCTGTCACGGGTACAGATGTGCAAGCTCATTCACAGATAGTGTAGCAGGGGAAAAACGGCGGTCGCTACAAACAGGGTGGCAGAGGATTAAAAGCGATGAACAAATGGCTGATCATGGCTGTGAGATCGCCCACGTCCACCCCCCCGCCTCCGTCGGTATTTGCCTCCGGAGGACAGCATAGGGGCGCAAAGCTAATGAAAAGATGATCGATCAACCGGGTAAGGTCACCCACGTCCACCCCATCAAGCTCATCGCAATCGACATTCCCGGTACTGCCCAGACAGCATCCCTCACAAGCATCGCCTACGCCATTGCTGTCGAGATCCGCCTGGTCGGGATTGTAGGTACCGGGACAGTTGTCTTCGTTGGCACAGAGACTGTCACCATCGAGGTCATTGAAGTAATCCAGCGGACACACGTCGCAGGAGTCGCCGATACCATCGTTGTCGGTGTCTGTTTGAAGAGGATTGTAATCATCCGGGCAGTTGTCACAGGGATTCCCCATGCCATCGCCGTCGGGATCTTCCTGACCCGGGTTGTTGATACTCGGACAATTATCCTCGTTGGCACAATGACCGTCCTCATCGGCATCATTCAGGGGATCCAGGGGGCAGACATCACAACTATCACCGATATCATCCAGATCAGAGTCGGTTTGAAGAGGATTGGGAATGCTGATGCAGTTGTCCGACGTGTCACAAATGCCGTCAAGATCAGTATCCAGGCAATCGTCAACATAGCAGGACAGAAAAACGTCCGAGTTGCCACCGTTGGCAGTCTGCAGTCCCTGACGAACAGGGAAGTTGGTGGAGCCGGTCATGCCGGTCACGTAAGTCGTGTAGGCCGCGTCAATCGCCAGTCCATCGGCCTCATCGCGGCCGGAACCACCCAGGTAAGTGCTGAAACTGAGCGCATTCATCCCGGCCGAAAGACGGGTCACAACAACTTCGCGGTCACCGGCATTCCACCCCTGCGGGGCGCTGAGGAGCGGGAAATTCGACGAAAGACTGGTGGCTGCAATGTACACCCGACCGCTGTCATCAACCGCCATACGGCCGGCAAACTCATCCGAACTGCCGCCAAGGTAGGTCGAGCCCAACACTCCGCTTCCCGCAGCATTGAGGCGCGTGACGACCAGGTCGGACGGTCCGGACAGCGATGCTTGGTACGGGCTGGTCGTCGGGTAGTCATCGGATGCCGTATGCCCCAGCAGGTAGATCGTGCCGGTAGACCCAAGCACCATGTCCTTGGCCAGATCGCTGTTGGCACCGCCGAAATACGTGCTGTACAACAGCCCGGCTCCTCCGGTTCCAAACCGCGAGACAAAAATGTCCGAAGCTCCGGCGGCGGCGAGATTCGCCTGCAATGGATTGACAGTGGGGAAATTCGCCGATGATGTATACCCGGCCAGCACCGGCTGTCCACCCGCCGTAACCGCGACTGCTTGTGCTATGTCGGAAGCCAAACCACCCAGATACGTACTCATTAACAGAGCATCACCAGCCGCGTTGAAGCGCGCAAGAAAGGCATCCCAATTTCCCCCCCGGGCAGCCTGAAACGGCGACACGGTCGGGAAATCGTTCGACTGGGTGAAGCCGGTCACATACACAGTGGCATCGGTGTTGCGATGGAGGGACCAACCGACATCGTCGCCGGTTCCACCCAGATAGGTACCGTATTCAAGCGTACTGCCGTCGGCACTCAGCCGAACCAGAAAAACATCGGATCCACCCGCCAGGCCACTTTGCAACGATGAAGCTACCGGCAGATCGGTCGACTCCGTGCGACCAACAATAACCAACTTGCCGTCACCGTCGGTTTGCAGGTCGTAAGCGTAATCATCCGCATCACCGCCGAAATAGGTACTGAATAGGACCTGACTGAGGTCGGCAGAATATGCTGTCACAAAGGCGTCCCAGACCGGACCACCCAGGGTATCCTGATACGCCGCACCGGCAGGAAAGTCAAGCGATGCTGTTGCCCCAACGATGTTGACCGTACCCGACGGACTCAGGGCAACACCGTAGGCGGCCTCATTGTCTCCCCCGCCCAGGTAGGTGGAGAATGACAGAACCGGGTCAATCACAAGGGGCAGATCGGTATGGTAGCCGGCCAGAAGCTCAAAACCAAATGTGTTGTTGTCGTAGACGATGAACTCCGCCGGTACGCTCTCTCGCAGATTACCTACCTGCTGATACACTACCGGTGCTTTTTCGGTAAGATCCCCCCAGGCAGTGTGAATCACCAGCTCCCCATGAGTCCCTGCCGACATGGATTCGATACCCTCGTACTGAATCCGAACTACGGCGGGATCTATACCGGGATCAACAATCAGGTCGTATTCAAGCGAACCGCCCGCGCCGTAGTAACGCGCCGAGATGCCGGGATACACATCTTCCAGCAGTACGGAACGATAGGTCGGCACTCCTGTGTGCCAGAGCGACGGATCGTTGCCCTTCAAATAGTTGGTATGATAAATTTCAAGCTTCTCAGGAATTACGGCGGGGTTGGTATTCGCGCCCGCGAAGCGAGTGTTGACACGCAGTATCGGCACACCGGACGAAGCCGGCGCCTTCGCTTCCGTATCTTCCAGATTTTCGGGAGCCAGCGGGTCAATTATCGACGGGTACCGCGCCAGAACAAAACGCAGACCATCGCCCGTCACCCACACCGTTGCGCCGTTGCCATCGGCCCGGTAGAGGGCCGAGTCATGCCATTGACCGACGTTCTTCTCGAAAACGAGACCGCCATTGACGGGACTCGGCGAGAGAGGCAGAGACGTCCCCTGGGCCCTTGACTCCGGGGTGCGCTGTGAGGCTGCACATACCGGATCCATACTACAGACCACCAGCAGGACTGGTAAAGCCAGAAACGCAGACAAAACGCGAACCAGCAATTGATGTGAGGTAAGACTCATGTGTGCTCTGTCACTCTTAACAAAGTCGGAAGGTTCGCAGACGCGAGTACACGATCCTATGGTACTTAGTAATAGATACCATTTGCGACTCATCTTGTCAAGGTATCTCTCGAACGTCCGCCTGTCGGAAACGGCCGATTGCGTCAAATACCGCCGAATTTCATGGCCTGTCGCAAAAGCCCAAACAAATAAAGGACACAAATAATCTACATTAGAGACTTCGATTGACTTGGTTTCGGAGTCTGTCCCGCCGCTTGCAAAAGGACGGCGGAAGAACACCGATCAGGGTCATTACGAGGAAGTATCGGCAGAACGGTATCCGACTTCACCGGTCGCCGATCGGCCAGTTGAGATTCCTCCGACCAGCCGCACCAAAGTGGGTAAGATTTGTCCTATTCTTCGACCGGCTCGATAGCTGGTCCCGCGCTGCTGCCGGCGGCCCGCGAACGATACAACAGATGAATGGCAACAATGCTGACTACGGTCAGGATAGTGGTGACAACAGAGCCCTCAAACCCAAACTCGCCGCCGGTGACCAGATCGGACCCGGTCATGCTGATTGTCAATACTGACTCGGTATTATTGCCGCTGACGGCAGCTCCAAACACTACTCCCTGGAAGAAGTTCCAGGTCCAGTGGACGCCGATAGGAAACCACAGGTTCTTCTTGTGAATATAGTACATGCCCAGCAGCAGGCCGGCCAGGATGATGTTGGCGATGCCCAGAAGGGAGAGATTGGCGTTGAATATGTGCAGGGCGGCAAATAGCACACTGGAGAAGATCAACGCCAGGTACTTGTTCATGGACCCCATCAGGTTGCCCTGTACATATCCGCGGATCACCACTTCCTCGTTCAACGCTACCAATGCAAAAAAGGCCAGGTATGAGACAAAGGACACAACCGGAAATTGGACGGACACCACGTGTATGACTCCGGCCGCCAGGAGGATGAAAAAAGCGGCCGCGATCAGCACCGCCCCCCAGGCCAGGCCGGCCAGGAAATCGCGACGAGCCCCGGTGTCAAAGCTGAATCCGAGTGATCGTATCGGCTGACGGTTCAGAAGCCGAACAAACAAAAAAGCCAGCAGCACGGGCCCCACCATACTCCCCACAAGCACCAGGGCACCGCTCGTTGATTCGAAACCTACCGTCAGTTCCGCAGCCCCCGCCAGGCCGAGCGACAGGACGGCCACTACTCCCCATACTACCTGGAAAGCAATAAACGCCAGGAAAAACAAGAGGGCACGACCCAGTCCGGAGTGGATCAGCGGCCCGCGGGGCTCATCCGCCGTGGAAGCGGGTTCCGGTACGATCTGGGGGGTATGTTCGTTCACACTGGGTTCTCCTGAAAGCGTGGTGATTCTCTCGGCACTCTATCCTTTATCGAACAGACGCTCGGCAAAGCGATCGGTCATCCCGGCGATGTAGTCGGCAATCACGATTTCCTTCTTCTCCGTAAGGAGCATCTCCTGAAAGCGCTCAGGCATTTGCTCCGGATGTCCCATAAATCGCTCATACAGCACGCGGACAATTTCCCGGGCGCGATCGGTTCGCTGACGAAGGTGCGGATGGCGATACAGCTTCTGTCCAAGAAAGGACTTCAGCTCCCGCACTCGCGCCCCCATGGCTTCCGTGTACACACACACCGGTTCCGATGCCAACCGCACGGAATCGATGTCCGTCAGTTTCAACCGCTCGATCCGCCGGCAGATTTCATCCAGCAGATCCACGGCCACCGTGTCAATCAGGAATCGGGCTGCCTTGCGCCGCTGCAGATCATTGTCCCACGCCGCAAACGGGGCTGCAGTCAGACTCAACCCGGGGTGGGTCGCTGATTCCCTCCATATTGACAGGTCGGCCATTTCGGCCAGCGTGATTAAGCCGGAGCTGACCCCGTCGTCCACATCATGCGCGTTGTACGTGATTTCGTCCACCCGGTCCACCAGCGATGCCTCCAGGGTCGGCCAGGTATTGGGTTCGAATTCGGGACCGGCCACTTTCACCGAGGTTTCATGCTTGGCAATTCCCTCGCGCACTTCATAACTGAGATTCAGTCCCGGGTGCTCGGCATATCGTTGCTCCAGCAAATCAACAACCCGCAGCGATTGACGGTTGTGATTGAATCCGCCGCTGCCGGCCAGCAATTCGTTCAGGATGTCTTCCCCGGCATGGCCGAACGGCGTGTGTCCAAGATCATGCGCCAGCGCTATCCCCTCGGTCAGATCTTCATTGAGTCTCAGATTCCGGGCCAGCGTCCGGCTCACCTGGGCCACTTCAATGGTATGCGTCAAGCGAGTACGAAAATGGTCCGCCTCATGCGGAAGAAACACCTGCGTTTTGTATTCCATCCGACGAAATGCCGCCGAGTGGATGATGCGATCACGATCCCGCTGAAAGGCGGTGCGAAGGTGATGCTCACTGTGAGGATACACCCGCCCCCGCGAGGACGACGCATGGGCCGCATAAGGAGCCAGCGATTCCTGTTCCCAGTGTTCGATATCCCGACGTTCAATCAAACTCGTCATGGTCTTCTTTCTGTTTGCGCGACCCCCAACTCAATGACACCGTGTGAGTCAAACCCAGCGTCGGATGCACCGACAACGAATAAACAGCCGCCCCCCTGGGCAGCGTAACTTCAAAGCCGCCGCTGTACTCTGCCGGTCCCGAGGTCACACCCCAGAAAATCGATGCCCTGGGCGACAGACGAATGTACTGAGCGAGCGCAAACTGCGGAGATTGCAGGTTCTCAACAGTCCACCGTCCGGTCAGGGAGTACCCCCTGGGCGCGACATACTCACCATACAGCGAATAGCGTGGTTCCACCAGGGGACTGTCCTCAGTAAGGCGCGGCTTGGTCAGGTTGTCACCATCCACGGCAAACACGAATCTCCGCGTCGCGAAGCCTGCGCCCAGCCCAAACGTGGCCGCCCGTAGCGCGGGGTAATTGTCGCCCAACTGGATTTGCATCGCCGACAGCCGCAACCCCAGACTGATCGACCCCGGCCGCCAACTCAGACTACCGCTTATTACCTGCTCAGCATACAGAGTGGTCTTGCCGAATTGGGAAAGACCCAGTGCCACGCTGAACTTGTCCCAGCCGTACGTGCCGGCCAGGTAGATATCGTCCAGGTCGGCCAGTTCGAACCGTCGTTGATACCCTGACTCCACCTGCCAGGTGCG
>JAHIVM010000092.1 GCA_018816665.1 Candidatus Zixiibacteriota bacterium | reverse complement strand
CTACCCGTGCCTCGGGTGGGATGCAGGAGCAACGTCGACTTTCTGGTCCGATTCGGTGTATAAGGCCGTGGAATTGATCACGCCAAACGGGGGAGGGTGAATCCGTGGGAAAATCGAACTCTGGAGCATGGTGATTTACCGATGAAGAAACTGCTCTACATACCGTTCGCTATCAACGTCGTCTTGTTGCTCTACGTGGCAGTCTTCATACTGTACCAGATGTACGGACCTTCATCTAGCTTTCGCATGATAACATTGAAGACATTCGATCGCCAGTACGTCTCTCTCGTCCAATTGATAGTCCTGCTGCCATCGTTTGCTGTGCCGTTCTTCAGGACTCGCGTATGGCTACGAATAGCGACTCCAATGAGCGCCATCGCTCATTGGGTACTGGTCTTCGCGTTCTGGACCCACTTCACATATGGTTGACCTCTGTTGTCGTTGCACCGACCGAGCTTGGAACCTCGAGCCGCGAAGTCCCAAAAGTCATGGTGAGCCTGGCGAACCATGACTTTTGCTCTTCTGAGCCACCCTTCGACCCTTCGGCAAGCTCAGGACAGCGCACGCTCAGGGTGGCTTATGGGTGTCGGGTTTCTCGTCCGAGGACGGACTCGGAACCCGACCTGCGTGAAGAGAAACCCGGCCAGACAAGCTGGCCGGGCCACACGATTGCAACGATTGATTGGGGCAGACGAGGGCGTCTGCCACCCACGGAACCTACGCCCGGTCCTTCTGTGCCATCACTTTGCAGAACAACACATCCAGGCCGACCTTGTGCTGAGCCGCAACAGCACCCAGGTAGCTTCGAAGATCTATCGGTCGACGGCCGGTTTCGACGTACGATGCCGCCGTGAACCCCACCGAGTTCATCAGCTTGCCGTATCCCACCCCCATAGACGGGTGTTTCTCTCGCAGACTGTTTTTGATCGCGGCCGGCAACTTGCGAAACGCCGCCGGATCGGGACGGGCATCCAACATGAATAACCGTCCGGCCGGCTTCAGTACCCGATGGACCTCTTTCAGGGCCGGCGAGTGGGTGTTTGCGCCGGAGTAACCGCCGTAACTGGTGACGGCCGAGATGGAATTGTCCGCAAAGGGCAAATGCAGCGGGTCAAGCTGGGCGAAACTGACATTCGGCCAGTTCAGCTCCGGGGCATAGGCCTTCCATTCGTTGAGCAACCAGCGACCGAGATCGGCCATCAGGACGGTGGCCTCGGGGTTGGCTTCCAGTACCAGCGGCGCAAAGCCTCCGCTCTGGCCGCAGTTGATCTCGACAATCAGGCCGCCCTCTTTGGCGATCGTCGCTACTTCAGATACGAATTCGGCCTTCTGTTTGATCTGGGTCATGATATTGGTGTAGTTGGTGCGGATGACCTCGGCGGGAGTGCGCCCCAGTTTGGAGAAGTACTCGTTCACCTTGGAACCGTCGCCCCACGGGTCCTTTTCCACACCCGCGATAACGGGGATACTATCGACCACCGCGAAGGAACCCTGCCCGGACTTGTCGATCAGTTTGCCGTTGGTCCACCGGCCGTCCTGCAGATCTCCCTCGTACGTAAGCGGCTGCAGCGTCTCGGGCGTGACAAATGCGTTGTGAAAAACCTGGTACATGCGCGATCCTTTCCGGTTGGTCGATATCAGGACCCTATCGTAAGCATTTCGGCGGCATAAGGCAAGCGGTGACCGGAGCCGGCGGGGGGAGAAATAAGTCGATTGACGGCTGCCGTCAGGGGGGGTATATTCGTGGCACTGAATTGGTTGAGAAGGAGAAGGTTATGCCTCCAAAAACGGTCAGTGCCGCCCGCGGCACAAAAATCACCTGCAAGGGCTGGCATCAGGAAGCTGCCCTCCGCATGCTGAACAACAATCTGGATCCCGAGGTCGCGGAAAAGCCGCGGCAATTGATAATTTACGGCGGTTCCGGCAAAGCTGCCCGCAACTGGCCTTGCTATGAAGCGATTGTCAAGTCTCTGAAGTCGCTCCGTGACGATGAAACTCTGCTGGTGCAGTCCGGCAAGCCGGTTGGCATTTTTAGAACTCATGAGTATGCGCCCAGGGTATTGATTGCCAACTCGCACCTGGTGCCGCACTGGTCCAACTGGGAGAAGTTCCGCCAGTTTGATCGGATGGGTCTGATCATGTTTGGCCAGATGACGGCCGGAAGCTGGATATACATAGGTACGCAGGGGATTATCCAGGGAACCTACGAGACTTTTGCCGCCATCGCCGATCAGCATTTCAAGGGCGACATGACCGGTCGCTGGGTGCTCACCGGTGGCATGGGCGGTATGGGCGGCGCCCAGCCGTTGGCCGCGACCATGTCCGGAGCCTCGGTACTGTGTGTTGAGGCGGAGGAGGCCCGGATCACTCGCCGGGTCATAATCGGTTTCTGCGATGTGAAAGTGAAGTCGCTGGACAAAGCGCTCAAGCTTATCAAAGAGCATACAAAGTCCGGCGAGCCGATTTCGATCGGTCTGGTGGGCAACTGCGCCGAAGTGTTTCCGGAGATTTTCCGCCGGGGTATTGTCCCCGATATCGTCACCGATCAAACCTCGGCTCACGACGAACTCAACGGTTACATCCCCGAGGGATACAGTGTCACCGAGGCCGCCCGTCTGCGCAAAGCGAACCCGAAAGATTATATCAAGCGGTCGTACAAATCGATGGTGAAGCATTGCGATGCGATGCTCAAGTTCCAGAAGGCCGGCGCGGTGGTGTTTGACTATGGCAACAATCTGCGCGGTCAGGCCGAGGTAGGCGGACTGAAAAACGCGTTTGCGTATCCGGGTTTTGTCCCGGCGTACGTTCGTCCGTTGTTCTGCGAGGGTCGCGGACCGTTCCGCTGGGTGGCGCTCTCGGGCGATCCCAGGGATATCGCGGTGACCGATGAAATCGTGTTGAGCCGGTTCAAGCAAAACAAATCGCTGGTGCGCTGGATCAACAAGGCGCGGGCGCAGATTCCGTTCCAGGGTTTGCCGGCGCGCGTGTGCTGGCTGGGGTACGGTGAGCGGGCCGAGTTCGCGGACATCATGAACAACTACATCAAAAAGGGCAAAATCAAGGCCCCGATCGTGATCGGTCGCGATCATCTGGACTGTGGTTCGGTGGCCTCGCCGTATCGCGAGACGGAGGCTATGCGCGACGGTTCCGATGCTATTGCCGACTGGCCGCTGCTCAACGGTATGCTGAATGCGGTGTCCGGCGCCAGTTGGGTATCGATTCACAACGGCGGCGGGGTTGGTATTGGTCTGGCGACTCACGCCGGTCAGGTTATCGTGGCCGACGGTACCAAGGAAATGGCGGTGCGGCTCAACCGGGTGCTGACCAATGATCCCGGGACCGGTATCATGCGGCATGTCGACGCCGGGTATAAAGACGCAATCACCTTTGCGAACAAGCACAAGGTGAACATACCGATGATGAAGAAATAGGCCCGCAACCTGTTTGCCTGCAACCAGATTATGCGGATAGACACATAATGATAACGCCGGCGGCACGAACAATCTCCTAAACGAGATTGACCTGCAGTCGGCGTTATCTATATTTGACTTATGGCACCACAGAAAAAAGCATCTCTTCTTATCAAGAATATCGGCCAACTGGTAACCATGGTTGGTCCCGTGCCCCGACTCGGCAAGGCGATGAGCGATATCGGCCTGATTGAGGACGGCGGCGTGGCTGCGGCGGGGGAAGAAATTCTGGCGGTCGGCAAGTCCGATGAGGTCCAGGGGCATGTTGAACTGGCCGAGGGGTGTACGGTGATCGATGCCGGCGGACAGGTGGTCACGCCGGGGCTGATTGATCCCCACACGCACCCTGTGTTTGCCCGTACCCGCGAAAAAGAATTCGAAATGCGGCTGCAGGGCAAAACGTACATGGAAATCGCCGAGGCCGGTGGCGGCATACGGTCATCGGTGCGCGATCTCCGGGCGGCCACGCATGTCGAGCTGAAAGCGAACACCAAAAAACGTCTGGATACCATGCTTAAGCATGGTATCACGACTATCGAGGCCAAGTCCGGTTACGGGCTGTCAACCGAATCTGAGGTCAAAACACTCGAAGTCATTCGCGAGATGGACATGATCCATCCGATAGATCTGGTGCCGACTTTCCTTGGCGCCCACGAGGTGCCCGATGAATACCGGGACCGTCGCGAGGCCTATGTCGACCTCGTGATCAACGAAATGATCCCGGCCGTTACCAAGGACAAGCTGGCCGAGTTTTCGGACATTTTTTGTGAAGAAGGCGTGTTTGATATTGATCAATCGCGTCGGATTCAACAGGCCGCCAAAAGCGCCGGGTTGACCCTGAAGTTCCATGCCGATGAGCTGGCCTCGACCGGCGGAGCCGAACTGGCCGCCGAGCTGGGGGCGATCTCGGCCGATCACCTGGTATATATTTCCGATACCGGTATCAGGGCGATGGCCAAGGCCGGGACGGTGGCGGTGTTGTTGCCGGGCACGACGTTTTCGTTGGCCGGCAAGCAGTATGCTCCGGCCCGCAGGATGATTGAGGCAGGGGTGACGGTGGCGTTGTCGACCGACTGCAACCCCGGGTCAAGTTTTACGGAGTCGTTGGCGATGATCGTCACGCTGGCTGCCCTGCAGATGAAACTGACTGCGGCGGAAGCGCTTAGCGCAGTGACCGTGAACTCGGCGGTGGCGATTAACCGTCAGGATTCCATCGGGCAACTGGCGGTTGGCAAGCTGGCGGATATTGTTATATGGGACATGAAGGACTATCGTGAGTTACCATATCACTACGGCGTCAATCTCGTCACGCAGGTTATCAAGCGCGGTAAGCTGGTAGTTGGCAAGCGATCTTAAGGGAACGTCATCCTCTTGAGCGGGTTTAAGATATAGTGAATTCACCGCGGAGACATCGGACCTATCGGACCACCGTCCTGCTGCTGGTTGTGTTGGGTATCAGCGGGTGCGGCGTGTACACGTTCAACCCGTCGGGCAAGTCCGACATCAAAACAATCGCGGTGGAGCCGTTTGAGAATCGGACCTCGGAGTACGGTCTGGCCGATCGTCTGACCGATGTAGTGATTGATGCGTTTATTGCCGACGGTACGGTCAAGGTTGTGCCGCTGACCGGTGCCGATGCGGTGTTGGAGGCGGTCCTGACCAACTATGAACGGGTGGTGTCGCAGTTTGATGAAAGCGACCAGGTACAGACCTACAAGGTCGTCATGAATTTTGAGGTGACCCTGCGTAATCCGCGTGACAATTCCGAGTTCTGGAAAGAGCAGATGCGTCAGGAGGGCATTTACGATGCCAACACGCAGACGGAGGAGTACGGCCAGAATGCTGCGGGTGCCCAGTTGGTGGATGCTATCCTGACGAAAACCACAAAATCCTGGTGATGTGATTGTTTTTTTGTTAACGACTGAACAACGTAACCGCGCCTTGAAACAGTTTGGAAACACGGCTATGCTTACAACGCGTATTCTTCGACCCCTTCTGCTGAGTTTGTTCATCGTCATGCTTGGATCTTCGGTCGGGCTGGCAGGCGATATCAATGCCGATGCCGGGACCAGCGCCTTTCCTTTTCTGAAAATCAATATGTCGGCGCGACCGGTGGCCATGGGCGGTGCGTTCACCGGGCTGGCGGACGACGAATCGGCTTTGTACTACAATCCCGCCGGTCTGGCCGGATTCGAGACCAGCCGGTTTATCGCGGGTTATCACAATTACTTTGTGGATATTCAGTCCGGTTTCCTGGGGTATATCCGGCCTTTGGATGAACGCCGGGCTGTCGCATTCCACTTGACCTACCTGAGCATGGGTGATTTTGTTGAAACCGATGCCGGCGGCAATGTCACCGGTAATTTCGGCGGCGGCGACCTGGTGGTGGCCGCGAGTTTTGCCATGAAACAAACCTACCAGATGAGTGTGGGCGTGACCGCGAAGTTCATTTACGAAAAGATATCAGAGTACTCGGCCACCGGAGTGGCGGTTGATGTTGGTGCCAGGTACTCGTCGAATCGCGGTCGCTACAGCGGCGGCATCATGATTCAGAATCTGGGAGCGCAGTTGTCGACCCTGGGCGAGGGTGAGAAGGACGGTCTGCCAACCGTGTTTCGCGGCGGCGCCGCGGCCCGTCCGAAAGGATTGCCGTTGCAGCTGGTGGGCGATTTGATTGTGCCGTTTGACAATGATATCGATTTTGCGATCGGCGCGGAGTATTACGAAATCAAACCGTTGTATTTGCGGCTTGGCTACAATACGTTCGGATCGAACTACCGGGCGGAGGATTCCGATGACTCTATGGCCGGCCTGACCATGGGATTTGGACTGGACTACAAGTCTTTGCAGATATCGTACGCCTATGCCCCCGGGGCTGATCTTGGCGACAGCCATCGGGTAACCATAACAGGGGGATTTTAAGATGCGCAGAGTGGCAAGTACGGCAGTGGCGGTTGTACTTCTGGCGGCCATGCTGACCGGATGTGGAGGCAAGGACCTTGATGATCCGCGCCAGGTGGTGATCAGTTTGTTTGGAGCAATGGAACGCAATGATCAGTCGGCTTTGATAGGGATTCTGGATATGGCCGAACTGATGAAGACCCGCAACGAGGACTATGCGGTACAAACATCGAATCCCCGGAGTTTTACCTCGCCGGACCAGATTCTCAAGGATCTTACTGAGGACGGCAAAACCAAGCAGCTCTGGTTCAAGCATCAGCGCATCGTGAATACGGCCGAGATCATGGATGATGTTGCTATGGTTGAGGTTACGTTTGTGGACAAAGAGGCCTCGAGGGGCTATCGCACCAAGTTCGGGTTGCATAAAATCAACGGGAAATGGCGGATTTACAGTTTTAAGACGGTTCAGGATTCCGACGGTTGATGGGCCTTGCGGCAGCTCGCACGAAACAGCATACAAAGTTGTTTACCAACGACTTACACCGCCCCGGCAGCACTTCTACGAGTTGTGTGCCGGGGTTTTTTGTGGGGGGTGGGACGGGAACCGGCGGGGGATGGAAAACGGGGAGATTTGAGGCGAGGTTCGGATTAAACGGAAAGTCCGGGATATTCGTCGAGTATGTAGCGGCCGCATTTTTCCTGTTGTGCGGTCGGGAAACGGCCTGTATATTAGACGCCTTGTAGATTGTCTGGACTGCTTTAGGGAGATATAGGATATGAAGAAGATCGCGAGCTTGTGGATCCTTTTGCTGGTGCTCGCCCTGGTTGGCAGCGTGTATGTTGGTTGCCGCGACGATATCACCGTTCCGTTCCCCGCAACTCTGGTTGGTGATTATGAGGGGTTATACAGCTATACGGGACACATTGGTAGCAGTGATGATTCAACGATTGAACGGCCCATTACCATGCGGTTCACGAAGAACGACTACGACATGAATGTTGACAGCAGCAAGGTTGTCGGCGACAGAGTGTTCTGTGATGTGGATGGTATCTACCGGCTGGAGAATGGTATCTACATGGATCATCCTGATTCGGCGACCTACAATGGTAACGTTACTAACAAGACTTGCACGCCAGAGTTTAATCCCTATGGTTACTGGTCCCTGGACCAATCGGACCCGGATACTGTGAGGATAAATCAGATTGGTACTGACGAGGATGGGTTCGAATTTCAGAAGAGCTTCAGGCTGGTCTTGACAGAATAACGAAACACTGCATTGTATTCTGATAATTTTGAGGCGGCCGCCCCGGATTTGCGGGGCGGCCGTTTTTTTGTGCGTGAAATCCTGGCCTGACTACTGACAGGAGGGCAGGGGCGGGAAATTGATGAAGAGGTGGTCTACCAATTCGGTGAGATCGCCGACATCAATTTGTCCGTCGGGATTGCCCCGGGGGGCACAATCGGCTTCCTCAAGGCAGCAGACGGCCTCAAACGTGCCGAAGAGATGGGCAATGATGTTGGTGAGATCGGAGACATCAACGGTTTGATCCGAGGGGTCACAGCTGGATGCCAACTGCACGTTGCCGCGCGTGCCTATGCAGCACGTTTCGGGAACGGTCTTGGCAACATAGAACCGGCCATTGTCGTCCTGAGTTCTTGACACACCACACCATACATATGATCCGTCGGATACCTGACGAATATACCGAATACCGCCCAAATAGCCTGGGTAGTAGGTCCAGCACCAAACTGGCGTACCCTGTTCGTCCAGCCGGACGACGTGGCACCCGGCCGTAGATTCCGAGAGGGCTCGTATGTCACCGCCGAGAATAGTGCCGATATCGTGACCCGAGCAGCTTGTGACCTCGGTCAACTCGCCCTCGCTGTACGGGTATGGCCGGCCGATCTGGTTTGTGGATCGCAAATTGCCAAGTGTATCGAATTCCGCTGAGAAGAAATCGTAGTCGTACGAATCCGAAAGGGCGTTAGTAGATCCCGAAACGCGAATGGTCTCCCCACCAGCGACGCAGGCTTTCCCAAATTTGGTTCCAGAGCCAAGATCCAAAGACTGGTACCAAATCTGTTGTCCGAGAGAGTCAAACATGGCCGCCGATCCGTCATCGATTCCGACGAGGATTCTGCCACCGCCGAGTTTGGAGACGTTGCCTCTGCCACCCAGGGGAATGTCGGTGTGATTCCTTTGCCACTTGATGTTTCCGTTGCTGTCAAGCTTAAGCAGCGTTAGACGCTGATCCCGCTGGCACAGTACAATGATGTCGTACGTCCCGGCTGCAACTACATCGTGAGCGTACTCTTGGTCACCCCCAAGATCATAGGTCTTTGCCCACACCTGACTGCCGTCCAGGGCCAATTTCACCACGTTGACATTCGGTCGGTCATCCACTCCTCCATAGAATTTTGTCCAACCGGCCAAGAAATAAGCGTGCTCGGTGGTTCGGGCAATCCCATTGATCTCGCCCCACGTGTTTCCGTAGTATGGGTCATATGAACCCCACCACTCGACGTTGCCGTTGCTTGTCATTTTAAACCAATACCAGTTGTCGCGGAATGGCGGTGTTTCGAAATGGCGTTGTTTTCCACCCACGAGGAACCCACCCTCGCTCGTTTCAAGGATAGTCCGTGCATCACAAAACACCAGTGCGTCGCCGAGTGTGCGCGACCACTCGATCTCGATGCCCTCGCACACATCCCCGATGCCGTCGCCGTCCGAATCCCATTGCTCGGGATTTGGAACCAGGGCGCAATTGTCTGTGGCGCAAGTGTTGGCGGTGAAACCGGGGTCGCCGAAACCGTCGCCATCACAGTCGGTGCAGTTGTCGCATTCATCGCCGTGCCCGTCGCCATCAGAGTCAGTTTGTTCCGGGTTGTATACCAGCGGGCAGTTGTCATCGGCGTCGAAAACTCCATCGTTGTCGGCATCTGGAAACTCTGGGTAGATGGAGAACTGCGAGGAGTAGGCTGTCGATTCATTGCCCGCTGCATCGCGCGCCAGAAGAGAAATCCGGCAGTTTTCGAATGCATCTCCAGTTGGTGTCCAGACAAACGATCCGCCGTTGTAGTTCCACGGAACGGAGGCCAGCTGTAGCTCTGGTATACCCGAGCCACGGTTCAAGAGTATTTTCACCCGGGCGGTGTCATCGACGCCGGGATCACATGACCACTCAATTGTCAATGGATGATTAATGCGGGCGGAGTCGATGGGAGTCTCCAATTCTATATCAAATGGACCACCCGTGTAGTAGGCTACAATGTAGGTTTGAGAAGAGGATGGAATCATGTGGGTCCAGTTGCTGATGATATCCTGGTACAGAAGGTTGCCAGACTCATCGTAGACAAAGAATTTGTAAAACATGGGTGGGTTACCACCGGGGATAGACACCAGCAGACCGTACGCGAAATCGGCCTGAAGCCACTGTGCGTCCGTGGTCGCGAACGAACATGGCACCTGGTAGGTCGTCTCGAATAGTGTGCGTGTGTCTAGTATTGTCAGTGGTCGATCATGTGATGCTGAGTATCCGATATAGCGATATTCCACATGGAAGGTGACCGGATCAGCTGCGGATTTTGGGCTGGTAGAAACAGCTACCAGCAGCACCAAACAGACCAAGGTTCTTGCGCTAATCATAGCGAAGGTCTCCTAATTCTTATGTTTCTGTTTACTGGGAAAAACATCAACGTCGGCCCTCGTCAGCGGTGGGTCGACCCGGGCATACCTCCTCCCTTCGCTGCCTCCGGTGCGTTAGCGCATGCCTTTAGGCACGCACACGGATAGCCAGCGCGTATTGTGGTTTCTTGATAGGTATTACAGGCTAATGCCTGGCCCTTCGGTGCTGACCCAATGATATGATATGCGACCGTGGGTGTCAAGGGGATCGTAGCCTGCATAGTCGTTTTTCCTGGCCGTACATCCGCCCATGCAATGTTTTGCCGTCACTACCTGACCTGCCCTGCGGGGGGAGGAGCGGGTCGAAGAGCAGTTTTGGCCGGGCAGGTCTCCGGGGCATTACTGGTGTGGTGGACTGTTCGTCTTGATGATGACCCCGGTGTGATCGGGATTTCGGTCAATAGAGACCTGCCCTGCGGGTCGAGGAGCGGTTGTGATCGGGCAGGTCTCCGGGGCATTGTTGGTGTGGTGGACTGCTCGTCTTGATGATGATCCTGGTGTGATCGGGATTTCGGTTAATAGAGACCTGCCCTGCGGGGGGAGCGTGTCAACGGTAGCTATTTTCTTCCCATGATAATCCAACACACCCGCAGGGCAGGTCCCTGTTTTTGTGGTGTTTGGGTTTGATCCGAATGACATGCGCGTGATGATTGATGGCAGGGGAGATAGCCCGGGGGACCTGCCGCAACTACATGCAATGAATTGTGGTCGGGCAGGTCTCCGGGGCGATTGTGGTGTGCTGGGCTGTTCGTCTTGACGATGATTCTGGTGTGATCGGGATTCTGGTTAATAGAGACCTGCCCTGCGGGGGGAGGAGCGGTTGTGGCCGGGCAGGTCTCCGAGGCGATTGTGGTGTGCTGGGCTGTTCGTCTTGACGATGATTCTGGTGTGATCGGGATTCTGGTTAATAGAGACCTGCCCTGCGGGGGGAGGAGCGGT
>JAHIVM010000091.1 GCA_018816665.1 Candidatus Zixiibacteriota bacterium | reverse complement strand
GTGCGGGTTCAAGTCCCGCCTTCCGCATAAGTATACAGGCCCCGTTCGCAGCCGCGAGCGGGGCTTCCTCGTGGGGGTATCGCACCAACTGCGCAGCACCCCGCAAACATCGACGCTGCGGTTTTACGTCACCATCTGCCGATCTCAGGCAGCGGATTGTCGCATTCTCTATCGTAGGCTCTATAGTCCTTGCTCGATTTTGCCTTGCCCCCTATTGTGAAGTAGAGACGGGTCGTCGGTCTCACGGGCAGGACGATCTCCGCATCCACCGCCTGCGGCATTACTCTCCGATGCAATCCCGCCGCGCTGCCCGCAACGCTCCTCACGCACCCGCCGATGTTCACCCGTCGGTCTCAACCTCGCGATACCGGGTCCGACCCCCGGACAGGTCCGGACTCACAAAAATACGTTGCCAAAGGAGTGAGGTCATGAGCAAAAACGACACGTTGAAGGGCCATGAGATTTTCAAGTCACTTAATGTTGAAGAGACCCACAAGCTGAGCACGTTTTCATCGGTGAAGAAATTCAACACCGGTGAGAACGTCTTTGAGTGCGGCCGTCCCTGCACCCATGTGTTTATGCTGATGTCGGGGTCGGTGAATTTGCGGCTGCCGGGATCGCCGGCGGAGTTCAGTATTGTGGTGTCCAAGGTAAACAAGGGCGAGTTGTTTGGTTTATCGCCGCTGCTGGATTCAAAACGTTACACCACGACCGCGCAATGCGAGTCGGACGCGGAGGTACTGGCGATCGAGGCGAAACCGTTCCGTGAATTGCTGAAAGGGAACTGTCCGGTGGCGATGGATGTATTGAACCGGACGGCCCGGATATATTTTGCCCGGTACCTGGATGTTCTGGGCAATCTTCAGGCGGTGGTCAACCAGATCCCGTTGATGCGATAGGCGGTGTCTGATCTGGTCCATCGCACTCACCCAACCTAAGCCCCGTCGGTGACGGATCACCGGCGGGGTGCTTGTGTGCTGTGAGGCGGACTGGAGATCAAAACATATTTGACAAGTAAGTCTCCTATGCCTATCTTTGACACAGATAGTACCTACAGAGGCGGGGGAGAATCATGCGCACGTGTTCTATCTTCTTCATACTGGCACTGATCCTGGCTTCATCGGCGAGGGCCACGACTATTCACGTACCCGCTGATCAGCCGACCATACAGGCCGGGATTGACGCTGCCGTTAACGGGGATACGGTGTTGGTGGCGGCCGGAACGTATGTGGAGAATGTCAACTATCAGGGGAAGAGCATTGTTGTTTCGGCGGAAGTTGTTTCTGGAATGCCCACAGTTCTATTAGAACCTCTGCAACCCGGTAGGCCAGCAGTGGTTCTGCAAAACGGCGAGGATTCTTCCACTTGGTTCGAGGGCTTCCTTGTGCAGAATGTTGGGGACACGTGTGCCATGCTGATTGGCGGTGGAGCCAGCCCGCGTATCGTTGGAAACACTTTCAGAGACTGCCGACTCGGTGGGTTCAGCGCAACGGGTACTGTGCATTGCCTTGACGGTGCACCCAGAATCGAGGGAAACGTATTCTACAATTGCGGGGGCACCAGTTGTGTCAGGATTACTTCCGGGGCACCCGCGATCATCTCTAACACGATGCACAACAACTCTCGAGGTGTCGTCAACTACGGTGATCACGGTATTTTCTTACGAAACTGTATAACGTCGTCGCTAGCGGCAGGTATCGTTGGCGGATTCGACACCACCTCCTGTAACAATCTGTGGGGAAACTACCCCAACTACGGTGATTTCGCTGCGGCTGGCTCCGGGGACATGTCCAGGGACCCTCTCTACTGTGGTGTAGACTCTGCAGTCTTCAGCCTGCATGTAGCGTCGCCGTGTCTCCCCGCACAGAACGACTGCGGCATATTGATTGGAGCTTTGCCTGAGGGATGCGCGGATTGCAATGACACAGATGAAGATGGGCTGTGTGCAGTTGACGACAACTGCCCCGCCGGCTATAATCCCGCTCAGGAGGACGCCGATGGCGATCATGTTGGCGACCTCTGTGATGAATGTCCATACGCGCCTAACACCAGTCAACTAGACCGCGACAATGACGGCCATGCCGATGCATGTGACGTCTGCCCAGATTTGAATGATGCGGATCAGGTGGACACCGATGAGGATGGTTTGGGAGACCCCTGCGACAATTGTCCGACCCATGCCAATCCGGATCAGATGGATCTCGACAGCAATGGCATCGGCGATATCTGTCCCCCACCCGCCGTGTGTCCGTCACACATTGAGGGATTAGTAGGTGCGGACAGTATCCGGACAGGACTACCGATCCGGATTCATCTTAGAGTTGTTTGCAACACGCCTTGGACCCACAACATGTGGAATGGTTTCGCCGTCCGCGTTCATGGAGGTGGATTCCAGATTACTGTGCAGATGCACACTCTGGCAGCTTGGGGCAGTATAGGTTGGACGGCTCAGTATAACAACCACTTCGAGTGGAATGGCACGGCTTATACGGCGGCTGCGCTCGGAACTTCAGGTCCAGCCATTGGTGAGGACGTTGCGGTGGGCATTGGTGGCATCAGTTTCAATTCAAACTACGGACTGGGCCATTTCTTCGATGCGGAGGCGTTCTACCTCGAAATCGATCCAATCGATCCAATTCATGCAGGCGAGCGAATCTGCTTAGACTCCACATTCACTCCTCCTGGGGGAGTGTGGAAGTGGGCATCACTCGTAGGCACACCGGACATATTTCCCGCTTGGGGTGGTCCTTACTGCTATACAATCACCGATCGCTGCTGCATGGGCGACAGTAAGGGTAATATCGATTGCGACCCTGACGATATTGTGGATATTGGAGATCTCACCAGCCTTATTGACCATTTGTTTCGCACCTTCGGTATGCTCTGCTGCCCGGATGAAGCAGACATATCTCCTGGGATTGCCGGTGGGGTCCCCGATGGCGTGGTGGACGTAGGTGATCTCACGGCCTTAATAGACCACCTGTTCATCACCTTTCCGGTCTTGCCGGCCTGTCCATGAGTCGTTGACGACGGGAGCGCATCAACC
>JAHIVM010000090.1 GCA_018816665.1 Candidatus Zixiibacteriota bacterium | reverse complement strand
CCCGAACGTTGCGCCGGTCATGTTGTCGAAATGGGAAGCTACAAACTCGCCACCCCCCACTTTGTCGACAGTGTATTTGAGTTGATCGTCGATAGTCATCGGCGGATCATTGATGAACCCCGGCATTTCAATGGACGCCGCGGCGGAGTCGATAGACGCCGTGGCAAGCTCGTATTCCGAGGCAAACTTTTCGATTGCCTGGGTGGCATCGGTACCGTAGCGCAGAGTCAGATCCTCAAGTTCCGTCGCAAGACGGGCCTCGGTCTCGGTGCCTATGCGCGCGAGATATTCGGGCTCGGGGAGCGTTACCAACGCATACGGCGTATATTCCAGCAGCTTCCATTTGGCGATGAGGTCGCGCCAGATGTTTTTGTCCTGCTTGAGTTGTTCCTCGGCGAAATTCAATTCGTCGACAAGAGCCAGATCGCGACGGAACCCCCCTTTGCGATGCAGGAGCTGCAGGTGTTCCATCCAGGCCGAGCCGGTTCCCCGATAACCCCAGCGCGGCGGCGAACTCAGGAAGTCGCGAAGGCCGCGACGGCCCTCGATCACGCGGCTGAGCGCACGTTCGTTAAATACTTTCAACTCGTCGGAACCATCGGCCAGCGAGGCCAGCGTCCGGAACTCATCGAGAATGAGGGTACGAACGGAATCCATCATTTTATCGGATGCGGCCTCCCGTTTGACATTGCTCAAGCCGAGAAAAATGGGATTGCCGCGATGGTCCGAGCGCCAGTAGAATACGCTGGTGGCGCCGATATCCATAACCCGCGTCTGGGACGCAATAAACTTCTGATAGAGATTGGAGGTCTGCCCCGATGCTATATTATCAAGCATGAAGTCAAGCAGGTAGCTCTCCTGGGGATCGAGTTCGATTTTTGCGGGCCAGGCAAACACCATCAATCCCGGTTCATCGGGGTTCTGATGCGGGAAGCTCACATGGACCATAGTGCCCGGTTCGGCTCCGGCCGGTTCCGGGACCGCCAGGATGGCGTCCTCGGGATGGGCCGCCGGGGTGGCATCCGGTTCCACACGGGCAAAAATGCCGGACAACTTGGCAAGGCACTCATCGATTGAGATGTCATCAGCAATTGACACCTGGGCACCCATGTTGTTCAGATGATGGGTGGAGTCGTGGAAATTGCGGATATCCTGGGGGGTCAGGGTGCGGATGGCCGCTGGCAGACCGCCCGACGAGTTGCCGTCGGGATGATTCGGACCGTACAGCGTTTTGCCGAGCTGATACCACAAATCGCCCCAGGGGCGCTCGAACGAACTGATCATCTCGGTGTACACCGTGCCCTTTTCTTCCAGACGCAGGGTGCTGTCGGTCGGGTCCATGGCTACGCCGATATTGCAGACTTCGCGACGGATTTCCTCGTCGGTGTAGTTGGGATGCAGCATGGCATCAAGCTTTTTCTCAAACAGGTCGAAAAAGATGTCACCGCCGGCAGTCGTGTGAAAATGATAGCACGTACGCAGGCGTTCCGTAAACGCCGAACTGCGACCAAGCGACATATCCTCGTACGAGGCCACCCATCGGCCCTTGGTGCCTTTGCCAAGGAGCAGGTGTTCAAGTGTGTGAGGCGTGCCCTGATCGGTCGCCGGGTGCGTGTTGACCCATATGAACGACTGCGGTACCGATTGGATACGCAGCAGGTCGAGCACAAAGCCGCTTGGCACGTGACGGAACCGGGCGCCCATGACCTTGCCCAGCTCGTTCTGGTAGAGGCATTCAGTCGAGAAGTCAGCGATACGCTGATTCTCGGTCAGGGTAGCCAGGTCGGTGTCAGCCATTACCGGTAAACTCAGTAGTGCCAGCAATAGTGTGACAGCAAGTCCTTTGGTGTATGATCGCGTCATGGGCCATATCCTCTCCTGCATACGGGTTAGCACGGGTTTAGCATGATAAAACTACGTAAACCCGGCCTTAAGGACAACGGGTTTTTTGCAAATCCTGCTGTGGAGGAGATTACCGCAGAATGAGATTCAGAAGTGAACGTCTAGAATCGGATTGAGAATTCGTACTGGTCGACCGGCCCCCAAGTGGATGTATCGGACTGATGTGCATAGTTGAACGTCACGTCGAGTCGTGACCAGAGTGAGTGCTCTGCCACGTCGTCGGATAAGATACGATAGATGCCCCGGCTCGAGTTCCCGTGGGCGGCAGACGAGCTTCGTCGTATAGAGTCCAAAGGACCATTTCCGTACGTCAATCATCTACTCCATGGATGCCGGATCGATGCGCATCCGTACGAAGTGTGCCATTGGTCTGTCATGGGAGTACTGCAGAAAGTAAGCCGTAGTATCGTCAGAAAATCTATATTGATGATAGCCTCTACCTTCGATCATTAGGTCTGCAAGAGATGTCAGGAAGAAACGTCCTGAAGCCTTATCAAGCAAAAGGACCTTGAGGGGTTCCGAGTCATCGTATCCTGACCACCAAATGACGGCATATGCCTGAGATTGACCGACAAGATCAGAGCTGACAAAACCCTGCAGGTAGTCGTTGCACCTCTCGCAGTCAGGGATAGGGAACCAGGAATACCCTTTCTCTGGAAAATCCCCTTGACGAACACTGTAGCAAGGAATACTGTCAATCCTCTCTCCGCTCTTCAAGTCGTATGTGATGGTTGATAGTGCCCAGTAGCCACAGCTGGCAAGATTAGCGTACAGCCGACCTTCATACATGAGCAGGCGATTGTCGGAAAAACCACCGAGCTGATTCCAGGTGAGATCTATTTGGCTCACACTCAACACAGATCCGTCTGTTGGATCAAGACGAAGAATGCGGGGCATCGCCATCACGTACAGGGAGCCGTCAAAATAGCAGAGATCATGGACCTGCTCGCCGGCGGGCTGAACATCCCACATTGTGAGGCCGGTGGAATCAATCTTCCTCACGCTTTGGTTCCCGTCTTCAATGATGTAGAAGCTCCTCTCTTCATCTATGGCGAGGTCCGCGGGGCCCATCGGCCTTGAATAGAGACAATTGACGTCGCCCTTTCCGGTGGTTGGCAGTGACAACACTGTATCGAGAACGTAACGGCACTCACCAGAAATCTGGAAGGCCATTTCAGTATTCTGTGCTTGGCTCAGGCTTATCACAACCCCAACCAAGAATGTTAAGCCAGTATTCAATTTCAACTCCTAACGTCATTGTCCGGTGGTCCGCAAGGCACGGGTGCCCCACCCCTCCTGTGGCGGGCAGGCGCTTGCGGCGGGAAAGATCCTTCAACTCATTCATGGATTTGCCCTCCCCGTCTGATCTCATACTTCACACAACAGTATAGCCAGAAACGGACCCCGATTCCGTGGGCGGCAGACACCCTTGTCTGCCCCGGCTATCGCCTGTGAGAATCTGCCCAGAGTGATTGTTATGCTGCATATCGACAGTCCTGAGACCCGTGGATGTCGAACTCTACTTCACCAAGCCACGATTCGAACGCTTGATGAAATCGAGAATGAGTTGAACTTCCGGAATCAACTCCACCTCGGCGTTTATTCGCTCCACCGCCTGCGTGGTGTTGAGCTTGGAGAAAAACAGGAGTTTGTACGCCGCTTCCACTTTCCGGATCACTTCCCGGGCGAAACCGCGACGGCGCAGTCCAATAGAATTCAGCCCGACCACCTTCAACGGATACCCGCCCACCAGTGAATACGGACAAATGTCCTGCTGTACCCGGAAGCCGCCGCCGATCATGCAATGGGCCCCGATTTTGACAAACTGGTGCACGGGCAGCACACCGCCCAGAATCGCGTTGTCATCGATTTCAATATGACCGGCCAGGTTTACCGAGTTGGCCAGAATGACGTTATTGCCGATTATGCAGTCATGCGCCACATGAGCGTAGGCCATAATAAAGCAGTCTTCGCCGATCGAGGTCTCGCCGTGAGCGGCGGTACCCCGGTTGACTGTAGCATACTCGCGGATCGTGGTGCCGTTACCGATAATCGCCAGCGATTCCTCGCCGCCGAATTTCAGATCCTGCGGCTGGGTCCCAATGACCGCGCCGTGAGAGACTTTGACGTTCTCACCTAAACGAGCGCCGGATGCGATCAGGGCGTTGGAGGCTATCTTCGTACCGGCCCCGATAACCACGTTGCCTTCGATAATCGTATGCGGGCCGACTTCAACCGAATCGGCCAGTTCCGCCTTCGGAGATACTATTGCAGTAGCGTGTATTGTGCTCATCTGTCCATTATCATCGCCATAAAGTCGGCCCCGGCCACGAGCTTGTCACCCACGTACGTTTTGCCGGACATCTTGCAGGCATTCCGACGGAAGGCGTGCATGTCCAGCTCAAAGCGCAGCTGATCACCCGGTGTTACCGGCTGCCTGAACTTGGCATTGTCTATTGACATGAAGTAAACGACTTTTGTTTCGGGATTGTCGATGGCGTTCAACAGCAGTACGCCACCGGCCTGGGCCATGGCCTCGAGAATCAGTACGCCCGGCATAATCGGATGTTCGGGGAAATGGCCCTGGAAAAACGGTTCGTTGATGGTGACGTTTTTGAGTGCCACTACCCGCTTGCCGGGTTCGAGATCGAGAATACGATCAACCAGCAGGAACGGGTACCGATGCGGCATGATTTTCAGGATGGCATTGATATCAAACAGCGCCTTGCCGCCGCTGGTGTATTTGCTGGCGATCTTTTTCTTCTGGTACAGGTCCCGCATCTTGCGAGCCAGCGCCACATTGGCCTTATGTCCCGACCGCGCCGCCAGCACATGTCCTTTGAACGGCACCCCGATCAGGAACAGATCACCCAGCAGGTCGAGCGTTTTGTGGCGCACCGGTTCGTTGTGGAAACGCAGCGGGATATCGTTGATGATGCCGGTCTTGCCGACAAAAGCTTCGTCCTTTAGATTGAGCGCCTTGCGAATGCGATCAACCTCAACCTGTCCCCGGTCGGAATCATAAATCACGACCGCATTGTCCAGACCACCGCCTTTGATCAGCCCATTTTCCTTGAGCATTTCTACTTCGGAAAGAAAACAAAACGTCCGGGCCGGCGCAAACTCATCAACAAACTCCTCTTCCAGATTCTGGAGCGTGGTGTACTGGGTGCCCAGGGCCGGGTTTTTGTAGTCGATCATGAACGTAATGCGGAGGTCGTTCGAGGGAGTGATGACAATATCAACACCGCGGTCGCCCTCACTGTAGGACATCGGCGCATCTATTTCCAGATAGGATTTATCCACCTCCTGGTTCTCGATGCCCGCCTCCAGCAGTTTGTCCACATACGGTTTCGCGGAACCGTCGCCGATCGGCGGTTCATTGTTGTCCAGTTCCACGACCATGTTGTCGAGTTGGAGACCGGCAAAGGCGGCCAGAACATGCTCAACTGTGTGGACCTTGGCCTCACCGTGTTGCAGCGTGGTTCCGCGGGCGATATCCACCACGTGATCGATATCGGCGATCACCCAGGGCTTGTCCGGCAGATCGGCCCGGACAAATCTGATACCGTGGTCCGGCGGAGCCGGCTTGAAGGTCATCGTACACTGGTTGCCGGTGTGCAGGCCCACTCCGGAGAGAGAAATCTCGGTCTGTATCGTTCTCTGTTTGTCAAACATAAGCCCAATTCTCTTAACAGGTTGGATCGAGTATACTAATAAGCCCCCGTCCGTTCAAGAAAATTCTTGCCAACCGCCCCCCGGGGCGGGCCGCAGCCCCGGGACCAAGAGATATCCCCTTGCCAATCATCGGCTTTTGCCTATATTACAGGGTACACTCTAACTAAACTTCACGTTCTCGTCGCAACGGGAGACCAACATGACCACCAGGCATCTCCGGGTACCGGCAATCTGCTTGCTGCTGTTCGTCTTTGTGAGCAGTGCAATCGCCGCCGATCAACATCAACTCACGCGAGTCCCATTCGAAACCAAGCAGCAACGCAGTCAACTGCTGTCACTGGGCCTGGATGTGGCTCAAGTCACAGACAGTTATCTGGAGATAGTGACCACCTCCGCCGACCTGGAACTGCTCCGCAGCAAGGGTTTCAAGCCGGATATCGTACATGAGGCTTTGGGCGATTTCTACCGCTCCCGGCTCGATGTGACGAAGGACATGGGCGGGTACATGACGTTATCGGAGATAGAGGACCGCATCGATGTCGCCGTCGCCAGTTACCCGACTATCATAGCACCCAAGGTGAGCATCGGGCAGACGATAGAAGGCCGCGATCAGTGGGCCATCAAAATCTCCGACAATCCCACGATCGACGAGGACGAGCCGGAAGTGCTTTTCACGGCCGGTATCCATTGCCGTGAGGTCATCACACCGCTGGTGTTGTTCCATTTTCTTGATCACCTGACAGATAATTACGGCACCGATCCGGAGATCACCGATCTGGTGAACAACCGGGAAATCTGGCTGATTCTGGCCGTGAATCCCGATGGTTATTACTACAACGAGGTTACCGATCCGACCGGCGGCGGCATGTGGCGCAAGAACCGCCGCAACAACGGTGACGGCACTTTCGGCGTGGATCTCAACCGCAACTTCGGGTATGAGTGGGGCTATGACAACTCGGGATCGTCGAATATCACGTCCAGCGAAACCTATCGCGGAACCGGACCGTTCTCGGAGCCGGAAATGCAGAACATTCGGGACTTCACCATTGCCCATGAATTCGTGATAACCCTGTATATACACTCCTATTCCAACTTGATTTTGTGGCCGTGGGGCTATGACTACGTTCTGACCCCGGACAATGATATCTTTTCCGCGATGGGCGACAGCATGGCCGCCTTCAACGGGTACACGCCCGGTCCGATTACATCGCTTTATGTCGTCAACGGCGGTTCGGATGACTGGCATTACGGAGAGCAAACGCTCAAAAACAAAAACATCGCGTTTTCATTCGAAGTGGGTGGATCGTCCGACGGTTTCTGGCCAGCCACGAGCCGCATCCCGCAGCTGGT
>JAHIVM010000089.1 GCA_018816665.1 Candidatus Zixiibacteriota bacterium | reverse complement strand
CGACGGTGCTTCGGGAACGGCCGCGATGTACGACATCCGTTACGCCACCCCGACCATAACATCAGGCACCTGGACCGCCGCGACCCAGGTCGGCGGGGAACCGTCACCCCGGTCCGCCGGCAGCGCGGAGAATTTCACGGTGACCGGTCTGGAGCCCGATGTTACCTATTTTTTCGCAATCCGGGCGGCCGATGAGGTCTACAATTGGTCGCCCCTGTCCAACATTGCGCAGGCCGCCGCTTTGGGAGATACAATCCCGCCCAGCGCGGTTTTTGATCTCGGCGCCGGTTTGGGGGATATCAATGGCTCGGTGGAAGCCACCTGGACAGCTCCAGGTGACGATGGTCTCTCCGGATCCGCCGCCAGTTACGATTTTCGCTATTCCACAGACCCCATCGATGAGTCCAATTGGTCTCTGGCCACCAGCTATTCGTCCCCTCCGGCCCCGCTTGCGGCAGGCGATCCCCAGACGCTCCGGCTGGAGAACCTGACCCCCGGCGTGGTGTACCACATAGCCCTGAAAACCACCGACAACGCCGGCAACGAATCCGGCATTTCCAATGTTGTGGCGCAGGAAGCTTACCTGGACCCGTCGCTGGATGTCGATGATGGCTCCAACTCCCTGCCGGAATCATTCGCCATGGAGCAAAGCTACCCCAATCCGTTCAACCAGAGCACGATTATCAGATACAGCGTCCCCCAGGCCGCTCACGTGAACATCTCCGTGTACGATATTCTGGGCCGCAAAACCAGAACACTGATCAACGAGGCCAAAGGGCGCGGCAACCACCTAGCCGAATGGCGGGGGACCGATTCGGCCGATAATCCGGTTGCCTCGGGCGTTTACATCTATCGGATGGCTTCTGAGGGCTTTGCGGCCTCAGGGCAAATGGTGCTGCTCAAGTAGCCTCCCGCCGAGTTTCCGCCGGAGTTAAGAGAATTCCCCGTAAGCCGATAAACAGAATAATCTTAGGAAAATGCACCAAAATGCGCTCGCGGCTGCCAAAGCTGAAACCGCGGGACTTTTTTGGGGTTGTGTTTATAGAAGAAAGACCTATTTTCTGTGGCGATTCCAAATCGTCGTAAATCTGACAGCCAATTGAAATGTGAGGATAAATATCTTGAAGTTCCACAAGGACATACTGGTTCTTGACGCGGCCGCGGAAACCGAGCGGATCTGCGCGGCCATGCGAAAACAGGTGAAGGGCGAAATGAAAAAGCGCGGTGCCGTCGTGGGCATCTCCGGCGGTATCGATTCCTCGGTGGTCGCCGCTCTCTGCGCCAGAACGTTCGGTCCGGACAAAGTGCTGGGCGTCATGATGCCGGAAACGGATTCATCGGCCGACAGCGAAAAGCTGGCCCGCCTGCTGGCCAAAGAATTCAAATTTGAGGCTATCGTCGACAATATAGGCGGCGGCCTCAAAGGCCTCGGCTGTTATGACCGTCGCGACGATGCCATCAAAAAAGTATTCCCCGAATTCAAGCCGTCGTGGAAAGCCAAAATCACTATTCCGAGCAACATCCTGGAAAAAGACACCATCAACTTCTTCCATCTCGATGTTGTCACTGACACAGGCGAGAATCTTGCGAAGCGCATTCCGCTCAAGGAGTACCTGCAGATTGTGGCCGCCTCCAATCTCAAACAGCGCCTGCGCATGACTACCCTGTACTACCACGCCGAACGGCTCAACTGGGCCGTCCTGGGTACCGGCAACAAGGATGAACACATGCAGGGCTTTTTTGTCAAGTACGGCGACGGCGGAGCGGATCTCAAGCCGATCGCTCACCTGTTCAAGACACAAGTGTTCCAGCTGGCCGCTCACCTCGGCGTGCCCAGGGAAATTCAGGGTCGTACCCCGACAACGGATACCTACAGCGCCGAACAAACCCAGGAAGAGTTCTTTTTTGGACTGGATTTCTATCGCATGGACATGCTCTGGTATGCCATGGAGAACAATGTCCCGCCGGCCGAGGCCGCCGCAGTGCTGAACCTGACGGTGGAGCAGGTTGAACGCGGCTATGCCAACATTCAGCGCAAGATTGTCGCTACGGAATATCTGCGCATGGCCCCGCTCGAGATTCAATAGATCACTGAATCGAATTGTGTAACACCTGTGCACTGTCGGATTGCGACCGCTGCACCTCAAGGATAAGGAAAGGACAACAATGCCTCCAATCGAAGCTGCTACCCTTCGAACCGATATTCGGGAGTTCATAGCCGAAACGTTCTTTGTCGGCGATGAGACCGATGAACTGGCCGACTCCGATTCATTCATGCAGAAGGGCATTATCGACTCCACCGGAGTACTGGAACTGACATCGTTCCTGGAAGAGAAATATAATCTCACCGTCGAGGACGAGGAGATGATCCCGGACAATCTCGACACCGTCGCCAACCTGGTGGGCTTCATCACCCGCAAGATGAGTTAGTTCGGTACCCGTGCAAAAACTTCCAGGGACTCCCAAACCTCGCAGGCCCGGACTATGAAACTGGCTCATCTTCTCGAACACAGTGCCGCGCTCTTTCCCGGGCGAATAGCTGTCTCGCAATACGAACGCAGCATTACCTATGGGCAGTTATGGCAGGCAGTCGAACACCTGGATCGACACATTCGCGATTTGTCTCTGCCCGGCAGTTCTCGGATTGCCGTCCTCTGGGAAAACTCGATTGAATACGCGATAGCGTACTTTGCAGTGACGCGGGCCGATCATGTTCTGGTCCCGCTGGACACCTCGGCCAATCCCCTGACCATCAACAGCATATTGTCCGATGCCGATGTCCGTGTGCTGATTTGCCAGTCCCGGTATCAGCGTCATCTTCCGAAGATTCTGGGCGAGTCGTCCCCCCTGAAACACATCATTTCCGACCGCGAACTGAAGGTGCCCACGGAAGGAATCGCCAGGCATGCCTTCACCGAGATCATGGGGGATGTGTTCGCGTACCCGGAAAGCTCCGGAACCGCCACAGCACAGCCGATGACCTGGGATGATTCCCCGAATGATCTCGCCGCCGTGTTTTATACGTCCGGCAGCACCGGGGCCGCCAAGGGAGTGATGCTGTCCCATCGCAACCTGGTGTCCAACACCCTGGCCACAGTCGAGTATCTCAGACTCACCGCCGAGGACAGCGTCATGGTCATCCTGCCGTTTTACTACATTTACGGCAATTCGCTGCTGCTGACCCATG
>JAHIVM010000088.1 GCA_018816665.1 Candidatus Zixiibacteriota bacterium | reverse complement strand
TACTGATGAGCTCCGGGTTCGCCCAGGATGCAGTTATGGCCCAACTGCAAACCGAGGGGCTGCGCGGTTTTGTCAAAAAACCCTACCGTCGGGCCGATCTCAGTCATGCCCTGGCCGAAGTGCTGGTCTGATCACTCTATCATATTGCCTGATAATGCCTTAGTGTACCGTCACCCGATGACGGTACTCCCGGGAATATATTTCTGAACCGCCCCGACATTATTTCCGTTCTAATTCGTATAATGGGTATAGTGGATTGACGATATCGTTGTTAATACCATAGCCCGGACCAAGGGAGGATAGCACCATGAACAGAATGTCCGTAGTACTGATTCTGGCAGCCGCGATGTTTGTGACGGCCTGCTCCGATACCAATCCGCTGGCACCGTTCGAGCCCGAGATAGTCAACAATGCCGATGCTTTTCAGTTTCAGATTACCGGAGCGGACAATGTCACGGTCAGCCGGAGTTACACGTGGCACAATACCATGACCCGGGGGTCGATTGATCACTCCACCTCCGTCACCGGTGGTTCTGCCTCGGTTATAGTGCTGGATGCCGACGGCACCGAAGTGTATCGCAGTGTACTCAAGGCCAGCGGTACCGAACAGAGCAGTGTCGGCACCGCCGGTGACTGGACCGTGCAGGTTGTATTCTCCAGGTTTGATGGGACGGCCAATTTCCGGGTCGAGAAACTGTAACCCAAATCGATCACAACGGATTGTCGTACGATGGCACGCCGCAGAAGTCGATAGTGTCGGGAATCGGCAATGACTCTGCGGCGTACCGGACCCTCCGGAACGATCCCTTGCGCGGTTTTGTTACATAGTGATAGTCGCCAGAGCGTGTGACCTGCGGCGACCACACATTCAAGCAACTGAATCTTAATGCAAAGGGGTGTCCTATGTATGCTATTTGCGGAGCAACCGGAAACATCGGTCGTATCATAGCCGAGCGACTGTTGGATCAGGGCAGGAAGGTCCGGGTGATTGGGCGCAATGCCAAGAAACTCCAACCCCTGGCGGATCGCGGCGCCGATGCAATCGTGGCCGATCTCACCGACACCAAAGCGATAACGAAGGCGTTTACCGGCGCCACGGCGGTGTACGTACTGATCCCGCCGAACATGACGGCGAAAGACGTGCGGAAGTACCAGAATAGAATCGGCGAATCGATCACCACCGCCATCAAAAACTCCGGCGTGAGACATGTCGTCAATCTCAGCAGCGTGGGCGCCCACAAGTCCGAGGGCATGGGTATTGTGAACGGCCTCTACGACCAGGAGCAGCGGCTGAACAAACTGGAAGGCGTGAATGTCCTTCATCTGCGACCGTCCTTTTTCATGGAGAACCATCTCTGGCAGCTCAACACCATCAAGGAACATGGTATGCTGGCGTCGACCATGAAGGCCGATACGCCGGTCGCCCAGATTGCCACCGCGGATATCGCGGAGTTTGCCGTCAAACGAATCACGGATCTTGATTTCACGGGCAAAGTAACCCGGGAGTTACTGGGGCCGAACGATGTGACCATGACCGACGTGGCCACGGCCATTGGTACCGCCATCGGCACAAAGAATCTCAACGTTCAGCAGGTATCGCTTGATGATACCCGGAAACACATGCTCGGCATGGGGGCATCCGAAAGCGTGGTGGACAGTATGATCGAACTGTACGAGGCGGTCAACAAGGGCACCTGGTCTCCCACGGAGCAACGCCGTCCGGAAAACACCACCCCCACCACGATTGAAGCGTTTTCGAGGACGTTTTCGACACTGTACGAAAAGCAGTAGCAGGGGTATCTGCCAAACGACTAACGCCCGACCCGGTGAAACCGGGTCGGGCGTTTCTTCCGTTCATGTTTCAGAAAGCGGGTGCGACTTCTCACTGCTTCATCGATGTCTCTATCCCGCGTAGGATACGGTCCATCTCGCTGGTACTCGGCGGCAGGTGGCGACGGTCCGGCGGGCGGATCAGCTTGATCAGTTTGCCGCCACTGGCCTGCACGATGCGATCGGACAGCACCTCACCCGGCAGGGTCGCCTCGGGAGTCTGAAAGGACGGGTTAATCAGCAGCAGCGTGAGTTTTGAACGGCGATAGGTCGCGGCCGTGTTGATGGCGTTGCGATAGGCCGGATCATCAAACAGGCTTTCCCGTCCGCGAGTCAGCGGCTCCGGGTAGCAATCGCTCAGCAGAATCACGATACTTCGTGAACCGGGGTTTTTGCTTTTCTCCAGTCGGGCCATGGCCATTGACTTGGCAAGCCCGTCGGCCAGCGGTGTTTCGCCGTGAAACTTCAGTTGTCCCAGCCCCCGCGCCACCACCCTGAGATTGTGGGTAGGATGATTATAGATTTTCGCCTGCATCCCCTGCAGCGAGATCAACCCCACCCGATCATTGTGACGGTTGAAGTAGGCCGTCAATGATTGTAGAATCTCCTTAAAGACTTCGACAAAAGGCCAGGTGGATTTACTCACATCCACGAGCAGTATCAGAGTCAAACTCTCAAACTCGGTGCGATGCCAGCCGCGCATATCGCGACGAGTAATGCGGAGCCTTCCTGACGTGCGATCGTAACCCGTATTGGCGGCTGCTCGGAGGATTGTCTGGAGAGGGGCCAGTCGGTTTTTCCCGGGCGCATAACGGACCGTGCGTATGGTCCGACCGGTTGTCACCGATGTCACCGCGCTGCGCCGGCGACTGCCTCGGGCCGCCCGCACCCGGCCCCGTCGAAACGTCTTGAGAAAACTCACCAGCGATGAACGCATGGTTTTGAACAAACCCGTCAACGACGAGAACAACTGCTGTTCAGGAACTTCCGGATAGGGGATGTTTGCCTTGGGGTCCTGCTTCGAAGGCCGGACAGCGGGGGGGAGAGGCTGACCCTTGATCCGACGGCCCTTCCCGTCGATCCGATCTTCAACGACTACTTTTTTTTTTGTGTATCGGCGCCGTCGTCGACATCCTCGGCATCAACGTGATCGAAATCACCGTCGTCAACAAAGCTGCCGGTGTCCTGATCAATATCGCCCGAGGCACTCACATACTTCTTTTTGCCGCCTGAAGTTTTGCTTCGCTCGGCAACTTTCCGTAAGGCGCCGGAGAAAGCCTCAAGTATCTCGTCGGTTGTGGGCGGTTCCAGCAGGCCGCCGTCGCGCGTGCGATGCGACAGAGTCAGCTCCGCCGCCAGCAACACGTCCTTTTCGGCGACATCCGTGCGGCCGTCGACAGCCGCCACCGTCTGAGCGGTTTTGACTATAACAATGTCAGGCCGCTGACCGTCAACTTTGAGCTTGCCGGCCGCCTCGGCGACGGCATACAAATACGCCTCATCCATGGCGACTTTCGGATGCAGCTCTTTGGCTCGGGCGATAATCTGCCGGGTGGCGGTTTCCTCTTTCTCGAACACCTCGATAAACCGGTCCGGGTTGCTTTCATACAGCAGGTTGCGCTTGACTATCTCCACTCGCTGATCCGGTTCGTACACCGACTCGACCTTGATGCACAGCGGGAAGCGATCCAGTATCTGGGGGCGCAGTTCGCCCTCTTCGGGATTCATGGTCCCGATCAGGATGAATTCCGCGGGGTGGGTTATGGAAATGCCTTCGCGTTCGATCGTATTCCACGGCGATGCCGCGGCATCGAGAATGTCATCCACCAGGTGATCCGGCAGCAGGTTGACCTCATCGACATAGAGTATGTTCCGATGGGCTTCACCCAGCAGGCCGACCTGGATCTCTTTCTCGCCGGTTTTGAGCAGGGTTTCAATGTCCACACTGCCCAGCAGACGGTCCTCTGTGCAACTCAACGGCAGCGTGACTATTCGCATGCGCCGCTGTTCGGATCGCAGATTTTCGCGCTCACGACAGAGGGTACAGAACTTCTCCGGTTTTTTGGGATCACAATTAAAGCCGCAACCGACCACGGCCTGATAGTGTGGCAGAATATTGATCGCCGAATGGACAATGGTGCTCTTGCCGGTCCCTTTGGGACCGCTGATCAACAACCCCCCAATACCCGGATTCACGATATTGGCCAGGTAGGCGGTTTTGATTTTCTCCTGTCCGACAATGGCCGAAAAGAGGTACGGGCGTTTTCCGGAGTCCATTACTTTTGATTCGCTCACTGTTTGGTTTGCCTCAACTAATAATCGTCAGTCACGCAAGTCAAGGATTCAGATCAACCCTACGGTGCTGAGAAAAACAACCGACGAGCCGCCCGCTGTCCACACTTCTGGTACCTGTCGTACGCATCCGCGGCGCTTTTGTTCACATCATCACCTGAACCGCCGCTAATCCAGGCCTTGATAACGGCGTCCAGCGTGTAGGCTTCCGGAGCCATCAGGCCGGTGGTGAGTAACAGATTGTGGGCACCGGCATGTCTAAGATGTCGCTCAAAAAACGACCGGCTGGCGCAAGCCAGTACCACGGCACTGCGCGCGGGAGCGGTCGTGTCGACTCGGCCCGAACGGTCGGGCCTGAAATCCATGAGGCCGTCGTGTCCAGCATAAACCACCATATGGGCAGTGCTCAGGGAAAGTTCGACCTGCGTGGTTTCGTGACGGAGGGTAACCGTTCGTGCATAAGCCCCGCCGGCGGCATCGAGAAAGCGCATGGTGGCGCCCTTGATGTATCGTCCGTCCCAGGCCTCAGCGACCAGGAAAACATCAATAAGGGCACTGTCACGCAGGATTTTTCGCTGCATCACCACCGTTGCCAGAATGCTGTCGGTATCGGGTTTGGGTTCAGCGATCACGTTCCATCCGGCGACCCGCGGAAAAAAGGACCGTACGCCGTACAGGGCTCCCCAGTACAGGTTGTGCGCGGGATCCTGTCCGTTGCCGATTTGTGCCGGGACGGGCACGATACCCTGATGTTTGTTGTCACAGAGCGCCACGATGACATGAACCAAAATGGGGCGACCGGCGACGATATCGGCGTCCATGCGGGCCTGGACCTCAGTGCCGGCAGCCGCCGCTGCGTATTCTGAGACTGCCAGGGCCAACAGGATCAGGAACGTGGTAAACCGAATCATATTCATTTGTATACATCCTGACGTACGAGGCAGACGGTATCTTACAGGAGTGAGTCATTCCTGCGGAGGATGACTCCCCTGCAGCCTGGTTGCAGTATAGTGGGGCGCGCCAGGGAAGTCAATGAGGGGTGGGCAGGCCAAAAACAACTTTCCATCGCCATCGACGCTCTGTTTATTACGTACAACCTGTATGAGGACATCTACCGTGATTAGACTGGAAACGGAAAGACTTGTTGTCCGGCAGCCGGAGTTGGGCGACGCTCAGGCGATTCTGGACTACGTGACCCGGAACAGAGACTTTTTCCGGCCCTGGGAACCCATGCGGGAGGACGAGTATTACACGCTGCCGTATTGGGAGCGACGGGTCGACCTGTTGCTGGCCGAGCAGGAGCAGGGGCGACAACTGGACTTTTTTGTTTTCCCAAAAGATTCGCCCGAGCGAGTGATCGGCAAAGCCACGTTCTCCGGGATGATTCGCTTTGCCTTTCAGGCCTGCTATCTCGGCTATTCCATGGATGTGGGAGCGCAGGGCATGGGGTACATGACCGAGGCATTGCGGGCGGCCATCGATTACCTGTTCAATGAAGAGAATTTCCATCGCATAATGGCCAACTACCAGGTCACCAACGCTCCGAGCGCCGCCGTACTCAAGAAGCTCGGATTTGTCATTGAGGGGACAGCGAAGGCATATCTTCTGATCGACGGTGAGTGGCAGGATCATGTGATGACCAGCCTGACCAATCCGAATTGGAAGCCAGAGCCGCGCCGCTGATGGCTTTTCCTCATCCTGCAACCTTGCGCTCATATCCATCGTCTACTGAATAGTACCGGCACGGACAATCGGCCTCACGGCTGTCACGGGAGAGGAGCTCTTGCTTGCAACTGACTATCGCAGGCCTTGGGAAGCAGTACCGCGGGGGAATCTGGGGACTCAAAGACTTCAGCCTGAATATCGGAACCGGCGTGATAGGACTGCTGGGGCCCAACGGGGCCGGCAAATCCACACTCATGCGCATCCTGGCCACGGTTACCAAACCCACCGAGGGGACGGTGCTGTGGAATGATACCAATATCGTCGATGCCCCCGATGTCGTTCGCACAATTCTCGGTTACCTCCCGCAGAACTTCGGCATATATCCCAATCTGAACG
>JAHIVM010000087.1 GCA_018816665.1 Candidatus Zixiibacteriota bacterium | reverse complement strand
CCGCGTACTTGTCATCGGTCTTGATACTGTACACCTCGAGCAGACCCGACGCCCTGTCACTATCGTCCTGGCTCAGGAACATTTTCGGTTTGGTGTACTCGATCTCTGTATCGGAGCCGCGCCGCAGCAAATTAAAATACACCTCGGATCGATGAGCCGAGTTGAGCGGCGTAGGCAAAATCAGCGGACGGGTGAGCAGCATGCGGCGACCGTCGGCAATGTACCCGATACGTTCCGGCACTCCGGCCAGCTTAAAACCCGAGGCAGCACCGAAGGACGGCGGCAGGATGTAGCCCACATCGTATTCCTGCTCGGCGATTATCTCTTTTATCTTGAAGACGCCGATAAGACCGTGGACATGTTCCCGGGGAATCGTCAGCACCCGATCAACACCCGGATTCGGCTGGAACAATTCGGCCAGGTGTTCGGGTGTCAATACCGTAACCACGGCACCCGGATACGCCTCCCGGGTTTCGTTGATCATCGGCAGCGCCATGACACAATCACCCAGGTGGTTGGGCGTACGAATCAGTATGCGTGTTTCCATCAGTTGATGAACTTGCCGTCAAGATCAATCCGATTGACCTGATACGACTTCAGTTCCTCCAGGTACTTGTCCTTTGTCTCCAGGTAAAATACCCTGCTCTCGAGCAGCGTCAACTGAGAAATCTGACCGTCGTCAAATCGTGACTGCGCTATTTTGTGACGGTTATCGGCGAGTTCGATCTGTTTCCTGATGATTTCGAGACGCGAATAGCTGACATCAAGCTGGTTGAGCAGATTCATTATCTGCGCTCGCGCCGACCGTTTGGCCCGTGTGAATTCATACTTGGCCTGCTCCGCCTGATAGCGGGAGGCCTGGATCGCGGCGCTGCCGGCGCCGCCGTCCCACAGCGGCAGACGAAAGTCCAGCGAGATAGTCCAGCCGGATGTATTGATATCCTGCTCGTTGCTGAAAGACCCCACCGACGTTTCGACTTTCTGCTGTCCGAAATTGTAGTTGGCGTTCAGATCACCCGTGAGGCCGTGTCCCGAGGCGGCGAAGTCGGCCTCGCGCTTGGCTTTTTCATACTGGTGCTCGGCCTTGATGATCGGAACGGTGCGTTCCCACGCCGCGATCAACCGCGCTCGCGCTCCGCTGTCCAGCGGCGGGGTCAACGGCGGTTCGGTCAGTACCAGTTGTTCGGAGATGTCCAGGTCAAGCAGGGTGGCCAGTTCGCGCTGCTGTTCCTCCCGCTCGGTCTTCACTTCGAAAAACTCAAGCTCCGCATCGAGGCGGGCCGACGATGACAGCAGGAAATCTTCCTCTGACAGGATACCGTCGGACAACTTGGCCGAGTCGATGCTTTCCTGCAGGCGAGCCTGTTCAAGTTTGTCGGCACTCAACTGTGCTTTCAGGGCGAGTTGCAACACGCTCAGGTACGCCTCCGTAACCTCTTTGCGCAGGCCGGCGCCCTCCTCAATGCGGGTCATCTTTGCTATCTCAAGATCGTCTTTGCGATTGTGCAACTCGTTTTTGGTCGATGAAGGGCGGAACAGGGGCTGCTCAAGACTGAAGCTGAAAAACCCGCGCTTGCTGGACTCGTCGAGTCGTGTGCCCAGCGCAGGATCGTAGCGCGTGTTCGGATATTCGTTGTCCTCGGAAACCAGATTGACCCGGGCCGTCAGGGAACCGCCGGTGAGAAGGGTCTGCTTCAACTCGATGTCCGATCTGAAGTCCAGGGCGGTTGTCTGGTACAGCGATTTGTCAAACGAGTTCTGCAAACCGCGATATGACTTGTCTTCGGTGTAGCTGGGGATCGAACCGTTTATCGATATCTCGGGGAAATACAGGTTCGTACGGCGGGCCGAATAGTACTGTCGGGCGACATCCTCATTGCCCCTGATCATATCTCCGCGGGCGGTCTTGTTCATGGCGCGGTCCAGCGCCTGATCCAATGACAGATCGGTTGCGGATACGGGCGGGATACCTGCCGCCACCAACACCAGCACCGCACATGCAAACCACACAAACCGGGATATACTGAGCAACCGTCGCATAACCATCCTCATCTTCGTACTGCAATTTACTCGTATCTCAGGGATTCGATGACATCAAGGCGGGCTGCTTTGGCCGCCGGATATATGCCGAACAGGACACCCACAGCCGTGGATACTCCCACCGACAACACGATCGAAAAGACCGATACAATGGTGGGCCACTCGGCATAAAAACTGATGGCCCGGGAGATAATCAATCCCAGCGCCAGCCCTACGGTGCACCCCAGCAGACAAATCACCACCGCCTCCACCAGGAACTGGCGCATGATATCCTGTTGTTTGGCCCCCACCGCCCGTCGCACTCCGATCTCCCGTGTTCGCTCCAGAACGGTGGCCAGCATAATGTTCATGATACCGATCCCCCCCACCAGCAGGGACAGCCCGGCAATAGCACCCATCACAATATTGAAAATCTCCTGCGTCTTCTGGGATTGACGCAACAGCGACTCGGGCACCAGGATTTCATAGT
>JAHIVM010000086.1 GCA_018816665.1 Candidatus Zixiibacteriota bacterium | reverse complement strand
GGAGGTGGTCACCGAAACGCGCAAGATCCCGGTCATGGACGGCGACAACGTGATTCAGGTAGCTTCTGTCGTCCGGGACATCACCGCTCAGGTGAGGTCAAGAGAGGAGTTGTGCGCCAGCGAGGAACGCTTCCGCCGTTTAAGCGAAAACGCCCTGGATATGATCTACCGCATGTCGCTTCCGGACGGGACATACGAGTTTGTGTCGCCTGCGGCCGCCAGACTAACGGGATACGAACCTCGGGAATGGTATGAGACCCCCGGCCTGATACGCAAGATTCTGCATCCCGATTGGACTGATTACTTCCGTCGGCAGTGGGATGCACTGCTGAATGGTCACATGCCGTCCTCATACGAGTACCAGATTGTGCATCGTAACGGCGAAGTCCGCTGGCTCAACCAGCGCAATGTGCTTATTGAGGACGCCGACGGCTGGCCTATCGCGATTGAGGGAATCGTTACCGACGTAACCGATGCAAAGTTGGCGGAGCAGGAACTGGAGGGGCACCTTCGCTTTCTGGAAAATGTGGCCCGGGTTGAAGGAGTGATTCGCAACACGGTGAATCTTGAAGACCTGCTGTCCAGGGTACTGCACGAGGTGCGCAGCATATTCGAATGTGACCGCGTGTGGCTGTTATATCCCTGTGACCCCGATGTCGCCTCGTGGCAGGTGCCGGTTGAGGACACTCATCCGGACTATCCGGGGGCATTGGCCGGCAAGGCTGAGATTCCGCTGGAAGCCGATCTTGCTCAGGACATGCGGGACTCGCTGCGGCAGGATAGTCCCCTGGTGTTTGATTCCGAAACCGGGCGTCCGCTGCCGGCATCGGCGATTCGTTTCGGCACGAAGTCCCAGATGCAGATGGCGCTTGATCCCAAAGTTGACCGGCCCTGGCTGCTCGGAATCCATCAATGCTCACGACCTCGTGTGTGGACGCATGAGGAACAGCGTTTGTTTGGGGAGATCGGAAACAGACTGAGAACGGCGCTTGCCGGTTGGGTTTCGATTCAACACTTGCGCGAGAACGAAGAGAAGTTCAGGTCGATCAGCGACTTTGCCCAGGATGCCATTGTCATGATGGATCATCGGGGGCGCGTGACATTCTGGAACAAAGCGGCGGCCACGATCTTCGGCTGGACTTCCGAGGAAATCGAAGGTGGAGATCTGCACACGTTGCTGGCTCCTGAAGATCTGCGGGAAGTCCACAGGGAGGCTTTCGCACGCTTCCAGATTACCGGCGAGGGCGCGGCGGTCGGCAAGGTCCTGGAATTGCAGGCGGTGCGCCGGGACGGCACCCGCTTTCCTATTGAGCTGTCACTCTCGGGAGTGAAAGTACACAACCAGTGGCATGCAGTCGGCATTGTCCGTGACATAACCGAGCGTAAACGTTTGCAGGAATTCGCCGATCGCGCAAAACGCCTTGAAACGGCCGGACGTATTGCGGGGCAGGTGGCTCATGATTTCAACAACCTGTTGGGACCTCTGGTTGCCTATCCCGATCTCATTCGGGATGAACTCGGCAATGATCATCCGGCAGCCCGATATGTTGACTCCATGGCCGTCGCCGCGCAGCAGATTGCCGATATCAATCAGCAGTTGCTCACCCTTGGTCGACGCGGTCACTATAATCAGGAGCCGATCAGCGTCAATCAGGTTATCAAGATCGTCATGGAAGGTCTGGGGGATCTGCCTGTTGACTTGCGAGTCGAGGTTGACCTGGCGGACAACCTGCTGAATATCCGTGGCGGGCAGGCGCAGATAGTCAGGGTAATCTCCAACCTTATTGCCAATGCTCGCGACTCCATGGGCGATGCGGGATTCCTGAGTATCCGGACCCAGAACTGGTATACCGATACAATCGCCGGCAAGTACGGACAGATTGCCATGGGTGAGTATGTCAAAGTCACCATCGAAGATACCGGGTGCGGCATATCCGATGAAGCTCTTATGCACGTGTTTGAACCGTTCTACACATCCAAAAAGGCTAATAAACGTCGAGGGTCCGGTCTGGGCCTAAGCGTGGTACACGCCGTCGTAAAAGATCACAACGGCTTTGTGGATAT
>JAHIVM010000085.1 GCA_018816665.1 Candidatus Zixiibacteriota bacterium | reverse complement strand
CACGACCATCGTTCACGGCCAGAACGGCAAAAAGGCCAATGTGGCCCAGCCGGAGGCGGAACAGACACTTTTCGGACCGGGATATATCGAGGACGAGCTTCTGGGGTTGCGGTTTCGTATTTGTGCCAACTCGTTTTTCCAGACCAACCCGGCCCAGGCTGAGGTTCTTTACCGGACCGCGCTTGAAATGCTGGAGCCCGAATCCTCGGATCGATTGCTGGATCTGTATTGCGGGACCGGGGCGATCGGCCTGCTGATGGCTTCCCGGGTGGGTCAAGTGTATGGGGTGGAACTGGTTGCCGAGGCGGTGCAGATAGCCGGGCAGAACGCCGAAATCAATAAGATAGATGACATTCGCTTTTTCGAGGCCAACGTCAAGGATTTCCTGGCGGAAATGCCGGCCGATGAACGGGAGTTTGACATCATTGTGATAGATCCGCCGCGCGCGGGTTTGCATCCAAAAGCCCTGAAGCGGGTAATAGAAATGAGACCGGCTAAACTGCTGTACATATCCTGCAACCCGGCGACCTTTGCGCGGGATGCCAAAACGCTGGTTGCGGCGGGGTATGAGTTGCCGGAAGTGAAACCGGTGGACATGTTCCCACACACGCGGCACATTGAGCTGGTGGGGTTGTTTTCGGTGTGAGTGAAACCTTGCATACAATTGGGCAATGAGGTTACTTTGCCCATTCGATTTTACTGGGAGATGGCATGGATCGCAAATACTTGATTTTCATCGCACTGGCGGTACTGGTCCTGATCGCGGGGTCGGGCAGCGATGCGGCAACAACACAGGACAAGGTTGACGGCCTGTCGCAGGAGATTCTGGAGTCGCTGGAATCGTTTTATCCGGTTATGGCTACCGAGCGCGGTAATCATGCCTTTGATCACCGTCTGGCGGACTATTCGTCCAAGTCGGTGAGCAATATGACCAAAAAACTGTCCGGCTTTATCAAAGACCTTCACAAATATCGTGACGCCGATCTGGGGACCGATGGCTCGATCAACTACCGGTTGATTCGATCCAATGTTGAGATTGCGCTGATGGATCTCAAACATGTCAAGTGGTACACGAAGTCGCCTCAGTTGTATGTCGACGAGGCTGTCAACGGACTGTATTTCCTGATGCTGTCACAGCATGCCCCGATGTCCGAGAAACTGTATTCGGTGATCGCCCGCATGAAAGCCGTCCCGGACCTGTTTGCGACCGCCAGGAAAAACCTGAGGAAACCGCCGCCGGTGTATGTTGATCTTGCCCAGGAATCACTGGAATCGGCGCAGCAGTTTTACAAAGAAGTGTCCGGCTCGCTGATGCGGGAGTTCCCGGAGCGGGCCGATGAGATTTCGGGCGTTGCGACCAGGGCGCGTGAGGCCATGAACGACTTCGCCGTGTATCTCACGGGAATCGAACAGGGCGAACCGACCTCGTTCGCCCTGGGCAAGGACAACTTCGATTACCTGCTGCAGCATCACTATTTCCTGACTATTGACTGCGATTCGCTGCTCACGATTGGAGAGTCATTGCTGGCCGAAACGCGGGCGGCGTACATGGATTACCGCGACTATGTTGAGGCGAATTACCAGAACGGGCGCGATTCCGTGTTTGTCCCGGCCGTGTTCACGCGCGATGACATCCTCAACTACTACCAGTGGGAAACCGATCAGGTCAAACTGTTCCTGACGCTCAATGATATCCTGACTGTCCCGGAGGACATTGCCCCGCTCAAGGTGGTCGAAACGCCGCCGTTTTTGCGCTCTATGGTTGGTGGCATTGCCTATCAACCGGCCGGCCCCTTTGATTCCAACCAGGTAGGTTTGTTCTACCTGCGGCCGGTCCCGGAGGATCTGGATCGACGGCAGCTTGAGGCTCGGTACCGCTACGTACACCGCCGAGGTTTCAAGGGATCAGTGGTACACGAGGGATTCCCGGGGCATCACCTCCAGATGCAGATCGCCGGAATGAATCCGAACCCGGTCCGGAAGTGGCAGCACAACGCCATGATGGTGGAGGGCTGGGCGCTGTACTGTGAGGAAATGATGTATCGCGCCGGCTTGTTCGGCGAGGAAGACCCGGTGCAGTGGCTGGCGATCCTGGGTGGACAGATGTATCGGGCGGCGCGCATTGTGGCCGATGTGAAACTACACACCGGGCAGTTCACGTATGAAGAGTGTGTGGACTGGATGACCGAAACGCTGTTTGCGGAAACCGAAGCGGACAAAAACTACCATCGTACAATGGTCCGCAAGTACACCCTGACGCCGGGCAACTGGATGGCTTACCTGATGGGCAAGAGAGAGATTGAACACCTGTATGATGCCGCGGTCGAACGCGACGGTGCCGAGTTTGTCGAGCAGGATTTCTACGACGCTCTGCTGGAGCAGGGGTCTATCCCGCCAACTTTGATTGGTGAGGCGCTGGGATTGCAGCCGTGACCCCTACGATCACGTAGAGCAGATCTGATGCCCGACGGTTCTCACCGTTCGGGCATCTTTCATTTGGCGCGGACTTCCACCTCGGGGTAGCCGTCGGAAGGGTCGTCGAGAAGACTGTCTGCCAATCTCTTCAGATGGCGATCAAGAAAGGCCCGGGTGTACGCACGGGTGATCTCAATCATCCGGTCGCCGTCGATAGACCCCCCGTTCATAGCGCCGGTCAGGCCCGGCCCCCAGAGGCAGGCATCGCCGAACGAGGTATGTGCGGCGCCGTTGATCCTGATCTGTCGGGCGGTACTGTCGGCGTTCGCAAATGTCCCGCCGCTGATCCAGCCGCCGTCGTTGGCGGGCGTGCTGTGCATGAACAGGAACGGGACCGTGAGCGGGGAGTCGACAACATCACCGTACATGAAACCATCGAAATTGATCCCGGCCTTCACCCGATTATCCTGTACGCACACCTGCCCGGCGGCGCAGCCGCCCTTGGAGAAGCCCATCACGCCGATGTGATCCAAACTGAGATTGCCGGCAAAAAAGCCGGTCGGCGAGTTCATTGGGCGTAACCAGTCGATGACAAAACTGATATCATCGGCCCAGCGTTTGATGTCGGCCGTGTTGAGCGGCTGGGCATCGGTGAGCTGCCGGACCAATTCGTTCTGTTCCGCGGGGTCATCGGTCTGCAAAATCCGATCTTTAATCGACTCAACCTCGCCGGACCCAAGTTCCCGTCGCATTGCGGCATAATGTTCGTTCATGGCGTCGAAAGGTACAACGCCTCCGGTCGAGTCATACACAAAGGGATTCCAGTAGGGGTGCCCGACCGCGATAACCACGTAACCGTGCGAGGCGAGATCCTCGCTGAGCGCGGTGGTGCCGTTCATCAGGCCCGACGGTGAAAACAGAATCACCCGGTAGGCCGTGTCGGTTGGGCGCAGGGGGAACTCGGTCGATGAATAGGTCGAGACCAGCGAGAAGTACGATAGCATATCATCGCCCGGTAGTCGCAGGTAAGCGCCGAACGCGGCGGCGGCTTCCTCGGACATATATGGGACAGGTGTGCCGGTTTGTTCCGGCGCGGCCGGGTACCAGACCTGTAGCGAGATTTCACGATGTGCGTCGGGGAGATCCGAAAGCGAGTCGACCCGGGTGCTGTCGGTCAGGGAGTAGTACGCCGTGCCGATTGGATACTCACCGGTAGGGGCGGGCAGCTCGAATACCGGAAACAGGAAACACATCAAGCCGGTGTAGGCGAGCGCGATGAGACCGGCAATACCGCCGCTCATTCGCAGCCATTTGCGGTCTTTGACCGGTGCCACCGGTTCATCGGGTTTGAGGTTTTTCAGCCGTTTGGCCGAAAACACAAACACCAGTACGGAGACAATATAAGCGCCCTCCATTTGCCAGCGATACCCCTCAATCATCACCGAGCAGGCGCACAGCATGAGCGCGATGGCGGGGATGATATGGCCCCAGCGGGGGCGGTATTCAACCTTGAGGAAAACAAGGGCGGTGCTGATAACGGCGGCCATGAGGCCGAAAGTCTCGAGGAATCTCACGGTTTTGTCTCCCGGTGGCGTGAACGGCAATCGGGAGAGAATCTAGCACATGAGGCGATGCGTGGCAACAAGACGTTCGGCGGGAGGGTTTGGTCTACTCGACCGTGGCATCAACCGGCGGGCAGTACCAGGTCCAGGTACCGGTGAGCGGCAGGTTGTTGTCCTCGGGAGAAAGACCCCAGCCGAACTCACCTTGCATCACGCCCACGCCGGCCTCATTATCGCGGATGAAAAAGCCCTTGAAACCGCCGTGACCGGCCCCGCACACGGGACATAGCGAGGGATCGTCGTAGTAAAACACGCCAAATACCGTGGCAATAATTTGGGTGGTAAGTACCCCGGATACATTGCCGTAGAAATATCGGAAGCCGTTCTCTGCCGTAGAAAACGATCCCGAAAATACACCGGTGGTGTCGCCGTCGGTATCCAGCCAGAGGCCGCTGAGGTATCCGGAGTTGCCGGAGATATCATCCCGCACCCAGAAACCGTCGAGCGATCCGGCATCGCAGGGATTCGCCGGAGGCAGTTCCGATGCGGGCGTAAACTCCCGAATCAACTTCTCGATATCTCCGGCCGACTGTCCGTCTTTGACCGGGCTGGTCTGTTTGGTGGTTGGGGACGAAGTAGGTGAATCCTTGCTGCAGCCGGCCAGGGCAACAGCCAGCACGAGCAGAATGGCGGCAAGACGGTTCATTGATTCCTCCCTGAAGGTGAGTAAAGCGGGATGTTCCCACGGATCCCGACACGCCCGAAAGATACTTCCGGTCCCGAAGGACCGCAATGTCATCGTTTCGGATCATGACGATATGTGACGTAAATCCGGGACCCGCCTCCTTAGCCGGGCGACAGGCAGTCAAAACAAGTCAGGCGTTACCGCGTCTTTTCGCAGGTATCCAGCCACTCCTCGAGGGTGCTGAGATTGGGCCCCAGGTCGCGATCGGCTTCCGACGGATCCGAGTCCTCGGGCATGGTCTCGAAGTACTTAAAGAACGGAATGACTGCTTTCAGCTTTGCGGCACCGGGCAGCAGCGAGATCATTTTCGCGGTAGTAAACGAAACCGATTCCGGCTTGATATCCGGATGCACCCTGGCGCAGTACATCTTCAGAGCTTCCAGCAACGTGAGTTTCTGGGGCCCGAAATTGTAGTAGCATTTGTTGACGGCCCGCTCACTGGCAAAGGCGTGGGATACCTGGCGGGCATAATCGGCGGCCGAGAGCCAGGCCCGTTTGATCGGTTGATTGCCCACGACTCCGGCGCGATTGCCCTGGATCAGCGACGGCAGCGTTTCGAAAAACCACGACGGGCGCATTATTGTATAGGGAATGCCGCTTTCCATCAGGGCGCGCTCCGCCTTGACTTTGGCATCGAGGAAAATGGCGCCGCTTTCTTTGCCTTTCGACGATGCCCCGCTGATCATACCGATGCGCTTGACACCGGATTCAGTGGCGATTCGGCAGACATGAGCGGTGCCGTCAATCTCTACTTCCTGATACTTCTCCGGATCAAGATGAGAATTCAGATTCAGATACACGACATCCTGCCCCTTGAGGGGATCCCGAAGGGACTCCGGGTCGGTGACATCGCCGGCAACGATCGGGAACTCATCCGCCAGTTTGATGCGGGCCTGACCGGGGTTTGAGGACATTATCGTGACCTGGAAGCCATCGGCTTTGAGCTGTCGGGCGACCGGCAGTCCGAGCATGCCGGTACCGCCAATAACAAGGACTTTCTGGCTCATATTGGCACTCAGCGGGTTAAGGGTTCGCTTCGGCGAGCAAGGTAGGCAATCCTAAGTGGCTTGGCAACAGCATATTACTTGATTGGGGGTGTAGTTGGGTTCTGTCGCCGGCCGATAATGAGAAAAGGAAATTTCCAACTGGCATTGGTTCAAGAAGATAGAGCGCAAAGACAGAGATTTTTGCTTTTGTCGGTGGTGCTGAGTATGTATATTGGCCGGGTATGGCAGACAAGATTATGTGGGCGCCCTGGCGATCGGCTTTCATTCTGGGGGAGCGGGAAAAAGGCTGCGTTTTCTGCAGTCGACCCAAGGAAGAGGATTCCTGCGAAAACCTGATTGTGTACCGGGGAGAAAAGGTATACGTCATCCTCAACAAGTATCCGTACAACACGGGTCATGCGTTGGTGGTGCCGTATCGTCATATCGGGCAGGTTGAGAAACTCACCGTCCAGGAGTCGACCGAGCTGTTTTCGGTGTCACAGAAGACAGTTGCGGCGATGAAGCGGGCGCTGAATCCCCACGGCTTCAACTTGGGCATGAATCTCGGTCCGGCGGCGGGCGCAGGAATTCCCAAGCACCTCCACATGCATATCGTACCGCGGTGGACCGGTGACAGCAACTTCATGCCTATTGTCGGTCAGACCAACGTCGTGTCCATTCCGCTGGAGCCGGTGTACGATGCCCTGCGCAAGGAACTGAGCGGGGAATGAAAAAGCGCCGCAAAATCCCAACCAAAACCGAATTGCTGCAGTTGCAGAAGCTGTACAAAACGGATGAGAAAATCGGCGAACGGCTGGGCGGGGTACCGTCGTACCTGGTAGCTTACTGGCGGCGTAAGAAAAACATCCCCAAGTATTCTCTCCCCAAGTTCTCGGAGCAGGAGATTCGCAATCTCTGGGAGCGTTACGGCGACGATGAAAAAGCGGGGCTGGAGCTTGGTATTTCCAAGGCTGCGTTCTACAACTGGCGGCGGCGGTATGGAATTCGCGAGAAACCGGCCTTTCTCAAGCTGGAACAGCTGGAGCTGGCCTTCCCCGGCGTCAAGGCGCCCCATGCCAATTCGCTTTACGGGAAGCGATCAATCGCCCAGAAAGTCCTGGCTCGCGCGGCCGAACTGGAAAAAGTGGAAATCGGCAGTCAGGTGGAAGTTGAACCGGATGTCGTCCTGGCTCCCGGGGGCTGCGGTCCCGTGGTGGAGGATTTCAAGGCGCGCGGCGTGGAGTACGTCTGGAATCCCAACAAGATAATCATGTCGCTGGATCACAGCACCAATAACAGCGACTCCCCGGCCAATTCACACAAGGTCATTCGCGAGTTTTCGAAACGGCAGGGCATAAAGTCATTCTACGATCTTCGGGAAGGCGCCTGTGCCCAGTTGCTGGTTGAGAAGGGGCATGTGCTGCCGGGTCAACTGGCGCTGGGGCTCGGACCCGCGGCCACCTCGTACGGCTGCCTCGGATCTCTGGCGCTGTCGGTTAATGCGGCCACCATGAGCGATGTGTGGGTCGATGGCAAGCTGACGGTGACGGTTCCCGAAACGACGCGTATCACGGTCGGGGGCCGTCGGTATCGTGGCACCTATGCTCTCGATGTCGCTCTGTCGATCATGAAGCGTATAGGTGAGGGGAGTACGGAAGGCAAGATCATCGAGTACTCCGGATCCGTGGTGTCACAGATGACCATCGGGGAGCGATTCACGCTCACTAACCTGTCTTACACCACGGGTGCCATGGCGGCGGTGTGTCAGTACGATGCCACCTGTCGCCGCTACCTCACGGGCCGAACCATGACCCGATTCCAGCCGGTGATGCCGGACAAAGACGCCGAGTACGCCGAATTGTATCAGGTGAACATTGATCGGCTGTCACCGCAGATAGCGGTGGACGGTATAGCGGAAAACGTCAGGCCGGTGGCGGAGATGGAAGATCTGCCGGTACACCAGGTCATTCTCGGCGGATGCACGGCCGGTCGTTTTGAGGAT
>JAHIVM010000002.1 GCA_018816665.1 Candidatus Zixiibacteriota bacterium | reverse complement strand
TGCGGCCGAGCCGATATTTGAGGCACAGGCGACCCCGAGAAGATACGGAATCGGATTGATTTGGCGGGAGGAACAGATAGCTATGACTATCGGGGTCATGGCCAAGCAAATCACATCGTTTATCAGCAAGGCCGAGAGCAAAGCGGTTGCCGACACAATAGCAGCCAGAAGATGCGCTGGTGAAAGGTCGTAGTTGCCTATAGACCTGACAATGTGCGAGTAGGCGCCGGCAAGTCGGAACTGGGCGGAGAGGATCATCAGGCCGAACAGGAGAGCGATAGTCCGGACATCGATAGCGTCGAGAAGATCGGTGTCCCGGACGGCGCCGGTAGCCATCAATACGATAGCGCCGAGAAGAGCCAGACCCGTGCGGTCCAGCGCGAGCCCCGGCATTCTTCCCGCGATCATTCCGAGATACACGACCGCAAATACGGCTGCTACTATCCCATTCATGAGCCAGAATATCAGTGCTTTTGGACTCGCGCGAAAGGAAATCTTGTCCGAGCTTCTGCATCTCGATCCGGTAGCCTCAGCTCTCGGTTGGATCGGACAAACGAAAAGAAAGAGCCGGGTCAGCTTGCAGTCTGCAACCGACCCGGCTTGATATTTCTGACGATCCTTTGCGGTTACCGAATGTTAGTCAAGTCCCGGAGGATGTCCTCTGGTTGCATCTGCAGCGTGGAACCGACTTCATTGACGAGACTGAAGCCGGCACCGACAGAGAAGTTCCGGTATTGCCCTCGGCCGTACGTCCATATCTGACCGCGCATGGTTGCAGTCGACACATTGGCGGGGACTACACCTTCGCCGGTCGGTCGGGGACCCCGGTACGGCATTACATTGAAATTGAGGTCACCATCGTGGGCTGTGAGGGTGGATGGCAGCGTAATGGTCGTGTCAGTTGTGGCCCAGCTTTTCCGGACACTCATGCTGTGGCCGGAGGAATCTTCGTAATAGTGGTCGGCCGACACCGTGTAGAAATCGGCGTCATCGAAGCTCCTCCAGACAAACTGCGGCGTGCTGTTGAGCGCTATCGGCCCCGACGGCACAGTAATCATGACGACGCTGTCATACTGCCGATCCAGAATCTTGATATTGACCTCAGCCATGTTACCGGCATCGAAAAGCCGGACGGTGACGGTATCCCCTGAGGTATAGCCGGAGTCAAAGTAATTCCAGAGGTTGGCGGACCAGTATTGATCGTCGCCCGCCCAATACCAGCTTTCCAGATCATCGATTTTCAAGTCTGGACCAATATGGATGGAGTCGATATGCTTTCCCGAGGACGTTACGTCCCATGATTCCATGTAGCCCACCAGTCTGCCGGCCTCAAGATAGATAGCGCTGAATACCATGATGGAGGGGGAGGAGGCTGATGTTCCCGTGGGAGAGTCGTCATCACTGCAGCCGGCTACGAAAAGCACCAGTAGCAAAGAGGCAAAAAGCACGAAGGTAGAAATTGTTCGCATAAGATTCCTTGGTTTTTGAGTTAGACGTGGGCGTATCATGGTCCAATACGGTCCGGGATACTCATAGTCTTAACGTCATGACCGGAGGGATTGTGCCGATTATGTTCCCGGACCGGCCATTTCTGCCGAACTTCCTGTTTCGGACAAGGTAAGACAATGATACGCAATGACTAAGGGCGGTTGCGCCGATTATTCGAACAACTCTGCAAAAAACGTTTTCATGTGGTCCCAGGATCGACGGTCCGCCTCGGCGTTGTAGGCCGCGCCCCGCGACGGGTCATCGCCTGAGCCCGGGTTGGTAAAGGCATGAACCGCCCCGGAGTAGGCAATGAACTGGTAATCAACTTTCTGTGCCCGCATCTCTTCTTCGAAAGCCTGGACCTGCTCCCACGGGACATAGGGATCATCGGCCCCGTGACAGACCAGAATCTTGCACCGGATGTTTTTTGCCACCGATGGGTCCGGGGTGTCGAGATTGCCGTGGAAACTTACGACCCCGGCAATAGCCGCGCCCGAGCGGGCCAGTTCCAGAACCGTACCGCCGCCAAAGCAATAGCCAATAGCCGCCACCCGGTTGCGATCACACAGTTTGTTGTTCAGCAGGACGTCCAGTCCGGCCGTCACCCGTTTGCGCATCAGCGGCCGATCACTTCGGTAGATAGTCGCCTGTTTCGAGGCTTCTTCGGTTGTCTGAGGGCGGATGCCCTTGCCGTACATGTCAACTGCGAACGCAACATAGCCCATTTCCGCCAGTTGGCGGCATCGCGATTTCGCATAGTCATTCAACCCCGTCCACTCATGTACAACCAGCACACCCGGCCGTATGCCGTCGATAGAATCATCCCAGGTCAAAAATCCCTCGAGTTCCACGCCGTCGTGGCTGTACGTCACAACTTCGGACCTGACATCACCCAGGACAGGTGTTGCGAACAGCATGAGGGCCAGGTATATTATCTTCATCATTGTCAATTCCTGTCTGCTTCAGGTTCATCGATTCGGTTGGTGGGGCGGTGCCCCGTGATGTTTCCGGGAGCCCGCACAAAGAAGAACAGAAGGGGAAGGGCAGTTGTTGCAGATTTCTTCCTCTGAGGCAGACCGGAAATGATCAGGTTTCTGCGCCGGTGCCTGGGCGCCGCTGCAACCCTTGAGAATTACCATGTGTGAAAACGAGAACTCCCGACAGCTGATTGAACAAATGAATGCCTACTACGACGCCCGGGCACCGTGGCACGATCAATACATGAGCTACGAGTCAAGCGATCGCATGGAGGAACTCCTGGCGCCCGTAATCGATGTTCTGGGAGGTTTGGTTACGGACCGCAACGTCCTGGAGTTGGCATGCGGCACCGGCAACTGGACTAAGGTACTGGCAAAACGCGCGGCGATGGTGACCGCCCTTGACAAAAGCCCGCGATCGCTGGAGATAGCCCGCACTAAACTGGCCGGATACACAAATGTGTTTTTGGTTCAGGGCGACGCTTATGCGCTCGAAGCAGTGACAGATTCCTATGATGTTGTGTTTTCGGCTGACTGGTGGTCACACATTCCGCGGGATATGGTGCCATCGGTTCTGGAGAGCACGGTCCGCCTGTCAAAACCCGGATCACCGGTGGTGTTTCTGGACATGCTGTTTCGCGAGGCTTTCACCGACGAACCAAGCCGCTATGACTCCTCCGGCAACCGCATCTTTCTTCGCCGGCTGCCTGACGGTTCTGAATACGAAGTCGTCAAGAACTTTCCGGACAAGGCAGCACTGATTCGCACACTTGCCCCGTACGCCAACGATATCGACTACCATGAGTTCGCTGCTCTGGAGCGATGGATGGTTGTTTATTCGCCGCAGGTAAACCAGCGAGAATAGACCGGTGCCACTACCGGTACATGAGCGACATGTTCACCACCTCACAACGCGCTTCACTTCCAGCGCCGCCAGCAACTATTAGCGCCGGGTACTCGCATCCATGTCCTTCTCCCACGGCTCGAGAATGCGATATGTCTCAAATCCCACCGAGGCGTACAGACTATGGGCCGGTTCGGAGTACGACCCCACATAGGCGAGGTCGGCTCCCATGTGCTTTAACCGTCTCAGTCCCTCCGCAAGAATGGCTTTTCCAAGTCCTCGCCGTTGATGCTGCGGGGCGGTGCCTACCGGTTCAAACAGGCCGACGCGCGTGACGTCATCGAACCAGATGGTGGCAAAGGCCGCCAGTTCTTCGTCGGGTGCGATGGCGACAAGATCCAGGTCGCGGCGGTACAGAGGCGCCCGTTGTACGTTATGATACCAGCCGCCCTCGAACTCGTCATCGGGGGCGTTCGGGTTGAACGCCCGCCACGAAAGCCGCTCCCGGGATGACTGTTCACCCGCATCACCCATCGATCGAATAAGGTATCGGTCAGTCGGACATGCGGGGGTGATCGCTGCGGTCAAGTCCCTTCGCCGTTGGTGCTCCGATTTCCGATTTGCGCAGCGCTGGTAATTCTGAACTCTCAGCAACTCCTGCAGCCGGATATCTTCCGATCCGGCCCACACGTGAAGCGCTCGATGGCCGTCTTTCGTGGGCACCGCGAGATGCTGCTCAGCCAAAGCAAGCATTTCCGTCACCAGTTCGTCGGTCCGGGCATCGGGATGGATTTGCAGGAACACACTGCCGGGCGCCTCCCGGTTGAGTACGGCCAGAATACTGCCATGCTTGCTCTCCCAGATGAACACGTCATCTTCGAGAGTACCGTCGTTCATATTCAGAATACCGTGCCATCGCCAGTAGTCGAAACGGGCGACATCCCAACTGACCTGCTCCCGGTTGTTGATAAGCAGGACATCGCGGAGGACGCTACGAATGTGCCAATAGTCTTCTTAGGGCCATGAATGTACGAATGTTAAGTTTGAGCCACCCGGGACGGCAACTAGGCTCAGACAAAAACAGCTTTATAATCTTTCAAATTAACAGTGGTTGATAAAACCAAATATGTTGACCAATATTTTGAAGTTGACCAAAACGGGCAGTTTAGATTGCATGTTTATCTTGGCAATCAAAAAATTTCCACTATAGATGATGAGAATAGTTATTTTCCTGTAGATGACCATCTTGGCTCACAGACCATTATTACTGATCAGCAGGGTGAAATTGTGGAGACAAATGATTATGATGATTATGGCAATGTTATCCACAGCCAATCCAGCATAAATAACAGCTATAAGTTCACGGGTAAGGAGCTAGACACAGAAACTGACTTGCAATATTTTGGCCAAAGATATTATGATAGTAATATTAGCCAATTTGTCAGTATTGATCCTTTACTTATTAATGCGCCGTATAAATTTCTGGCTGATCCCCAGCAGTTGAATAGTTATAGCTACGGACGGAACAATCCGGTGGTGTTGGTTGATAAG
>JAHIVM010000084.1 GCA_018816665.1 Candidatus Zixiibacteriota bacterium | reverse complement strand
GGCCAGCATCGACTTCGTGAAGGGCTCATTCACGGTCAAAGTGACCGGTTACGATGATCTCCCGGCTACCACCCGGCTGGTTGCCTCTGTGGCGCGCGAATTGGCGGCTGTTGTGCCCGGTACCCAGGACCTGCCGGCACTCTTCTCCGCTTTCCCCGCCGAAAACGTCCTCCCGCACTCAGCAATGATTATTGCCGAGTCATACCTGGGCCGAAGGGGTGTCGACAACGTGTACTGCCGGGATTATGCTCTCGCGGGTCACCGGTTCACGCTCTTTGTGGCTACGGAAGCATCCGACACCGTTCTGGCCCAATGGGCCGATGAAGCCGACAGCGATGCGGCCGGTACCGTCGCCTTTGACCGGGGGATGTCTGTCTCCGTCGACGATAGTTACTACGGAACAATCCTCGCGGGTCACAAAGCCGGTCGAATAGTCGGGGTAGTAGGTTTTGATCCGGCACTCGGGCCGTTTGTTGACGGCTGGTTGAACTCGCTTCCGTAACCGGGCGAAAGCAGACAAAACAAGGCCCCGGAGGAACGCTCCGGGGCTTTACTGTATCAGTCATCGCTACGCGTACATGAGTTTCAGTTCGTTGATCCTCTCCCGGACATTGACGGCATTGGCACAAACCACCGCACAGGCGTCACACGATACGCAGGCCGTAATCCCCTTATGTCCCGAAATCTCGGCCAGGGCCTGGCGAGCCAGATAGAAATCGGCATACTGGGCGGCATACATGTGGGTGCGCATCAGGGTGGGGACATCGGCGTCATTCGGGCAACTGGCCAGACACTTCCTGCACTGGCGGCAGAAACCCATCCCGAGTTTGACATTGTTGTCCGAGAGAAACCGCTTTTCCATATCGGTCAATGTCAGATTGGTGGCGACGGCAAAGTCTTCCCTCAGGTGCTGGTGATTGTTGAAGCCGGGAATTATGGTGTGGATGTTTTTGTTGTTGAGCACCCATTTAAGCAGCGCCGCCGTAATGGTAGGCTGGTCATAGCTCTGACGAGTGTCCGGATTGGGCCAGCGGCCTCCCCCGGCCATCGTTTTCATCCCCACAAAGCCAACCCCACGGTCGGCGGCCTTGTTTATGGCCGTCAGTAACGCGGTGTCATCGGCCATAGTAAAGTTGATCGAAGTCAGAACCACGTCCCAGAAATCATCTTTGGCAACTTCGTCGATCACGTCGGCCATATTGGTGTGCGTGGAAATGCCCAGAGCCCTCGCCTTGCCGTCCGCTTTGATCCGGGCCATTGCCTCGCGAATGGCGTCATCGGCAACAGTGTCCCGATTATCGACCATGTGGATATACAGGATGTCCACGTAGTCAGACTTCAGACGTTTGAGCGTACCCTCGGTTAACGACATCAGCTTCTTTTTCGCCTGCTCCGTCGTCAGATTGCGACGCTGCTGGGGGGTGTAGATTTTCGACCCGATAATGCACTTGTCACGGACCCCCATACGGTGCAGCACGCTGCCAACCAGTTGCTCGTTGGCCCCAAACTGGTAGTTGGCCGCGGTATCATAATGGCGCATGCCGACCTCGTACGCGGCCTGTAGAACCGACGGGTCATTGCAGGCCCCGGCTCCCATACTTACCACCGGGACTTTCATGCCGGTGCGACCCAGTGTCCGGTAGATGATGTTGTCTGTCGACCCGGCCGTCTCTTTTTCAGTAATCTGGGCGAAGGTTGCCCCGGGGGTCAGGTTAGCCAGACCGGCGGCCACCAGCCCGGTGGCCGAGGCGGTCAGGAACCTGCGCCGCGAAACTTCTGAATTGCTGTTACCCACGGTTTCCTCCATATGCTCGTATTGCGTTCATCGTTTCCTACTGACTCTGCAGGCGTTCCAACCCCTGTTCGGCGTTTTGTTGCAGGGTGGTGCGCAATTGGTCGTTTACGGCCTGGTCGGTGGGCAGCACTTCGAGCACCTTGCGATAGCACGCTATTGCCTGCTCCGTGTCTCCCACCGCCTGGCAACCGTCGGCATAGCTGTCCCAGACATTGGCAGAATTGGGAAAGGCCTCGGCTGTGATCCGGAAGATCTCCACCGCCTCGGACGTGCGACCGGTTTGCAGCAGTCGATAACCGATAGCATTCATGTTCGCCTCCTGGAAGGCGATAGTCCCCGGTGCGCTGGTTTTGAATCTCTCGTACAGTTCCACCGCCCGCAGGGCGCCCTGTGATTGAATGATAGCCATGAACTCGTCTGAAGTCGGCGGCTTCTGCTCGGCGGTGATTGTGCTGACCGTTATTGTTCCTTCGGGAAGTTCACGGGCGGCCCGGGCAAGGAATGGTGTGGCAGTCTCTTCACTACCCAGATACTGCCGGAAGAATTCCAGCACGTGGCGGCACACCGAGTAGTACTGCGGGCGCAGCACCGAAACGGCAAACTCGCCCGAGTCCGAAATGATGTCGCGGATCGCACCGTAGGACGAAAAGTCCACCGGCTCCGCACCGGTCACCCGCCCCAGATACCGCAACGAATAGCGGCAACTGTCGATGTGCGACAAACTGATGGTGGAGTCGTCGCCGCCAAACAGCTGTAGTTGAGGCACTGTCATCCGCTCGGCGTTGAAGTGAGTGCCGTTGCCGGCCAGCTCTGCCTGGGCGGCGATGACATTCCAGCCACTGAGACAGGTCACGGCCTCGACATCGGCGTTGCGCATCTGGAAAGCCCAGGACGCCAACCCGCCGAAGCCCAGTCCGAACGTTGCCAGCCGATTCCAGTCGACATACTCCCTGCCTCGCAGTAGCGAAAGCCCGAACTCACCGTCGCGGACCACCGTCTCCAGACCTGCCTGATTCGGCTCGGGATTGACTCCGCCCGCTCCCATGGAATGCGTGGTCATCACCACAAACCCGTGGCTGGCCAGCAGTTCGCACAGAACCAGGTTGTCAAAGAACGAGCGTCCGATATTGGGAAAATACACAAGAACCGGAAACGCCCCCTCGGCGTGAGCGGCATCGCGCACCGCACCAACGTCCACATTCTGAACATCGAGCACCAATCCGCCGTCGTTACCCATGACCATGAACATCAGGCCCAAATCGCGTTGTTGAACGGCCGTGACGTACGGAAAGAAGTCAGGGTTTTCGGGATTCGGGAAGATATACTCAGCCAGCGTCATGGGGACATCGGCCTCGGCTACAGCTGCGGGATACCACACCAGCACCTGTATCGGGCGAGCCCGCTCGCCCTCGAGCGGCACCCCGAAGTAGTCGAATTTGGGTCGCGCGGTCCGTGAGTTATCGTATGCTTCGATGGTCGTGAAGCCTGCCCCGTAGGGGCCCGGCTCCAGGCTTCCCCAGAGCGGCCGTTCGGCAAGAACCGGACCGGCCCCGGTGAGGGTCAGGACCGCGATGAGAAGCACTACAGCCCCATTCATTGCTCTGACAGCTGACATGGCGTCGGTTTCCTTCTGATGGCTATTTTTGTCTTATAATCACATATACTAGCGAACGAGGGGACGGGTTACAACAAATATCGCCGGCTTCCCCTTCGTTGTGTCCTCCGGACCTGCCCCCCCTGCTCCTGTCAGCTCCTGTCGATCGTCCGCCGAAACATGGGTCCGGCAGTTCACCCTTCCGTACAGGAAACGGCTCCGGGTGTCGATACACTATTACAGGCACGGCTACCGACAAAGCCTTGCAAAAGGGGCAGAAGATGATAGAAGAACGTACCGTTCCGCGCAGAAACCTGCGCGACTATCTGAAGATTTTCGATCACGTTACAGGCCAACCTCTGGGCCGAGTCATCAACATCACATTCCAGGGCATAGGCGTTTTCGGGGAGCAGCCCATACCGCCTGAACGGACCTTCCGCCTGAAGATGACGGTTCCGGGACCGGGTCGCCTTCCGCGAGAACTCCTCTTTGATGCCCGCTGCTGTTGGTGTACGCAGGAGCGAAGTCTCTACACTCAGACCGTCTACGACAGCGGTTTTGAGTTTACGGAGTTGACGCCCGCCGACCGGGCCAGGATTGCCCGACTCATGGCTGACTGTCCGCTCGAAAGCTGGTAGAGCGTCACTGCCCGGTGGGCTGTTTTTGCCGGCACGACAGGAGCAGACGAACGGCCGTTCCTGTCTGCGTTGTTTCTGTCAAACTGATCGCAATCTGTCAAATATCCGTTGCATCCCTCTATTCACAAACGATATTACCACTAGGAGGCAACTGGTCATCGTATTCTATCTGACACATCCGCATATCCGTTAGCGGCCGCAGCGACTCCCCCCTCGCTGTATCCGGCCGTCGTTTTGAGGAGATTTGCAATGGCACAAAAACGATCTGAGAACCGGACGCACCTGAGCAGTAATCTCGAAGTCTACCACCGCGACACCAATGAACTCATCGGGAAAGTTATCGACCTCACTCCGGCCGGTATGAGACTGTTGTGCAAAAGACCGATGACGCCGCGAGAAGGATTGCAACTGCGCATGACCCTTCCGGCGGGCTCCCGTCTGGGCAATGAAATCACGTTCGAAGCCAACAGCCGCTGGTGTACTCGTGATATCAATCCGGATTACTATACCATGGGGTTGGAACTGGCTGATCTTTCCAACGACGATGAAATCGCGCTGGATCGTCTGATTGAAGTCGAGTCGTTGCAGGATTGGTCCCGGATTCCATCGTATTGAAGACCACATTGTTGCCAGGGGCCGGCAAGGTGACCGGATTGCCGGCAATAAAGGAGGCAAACATGAAAGAGAAACGGTCTCTCAAGCGCAAGTATGCGCGGGAACAGATACCCGTCTACGACCTGATCACAGAGCAGGAAGTAGGACGCCTGGTAAACCTTTCCACCGACGGCATGCAACTGATCACCGAGGAACCTGTCCGCACCGGCTCGCTGTGTCAGTTCATTGTCACTCTCCCCGCGTTGCCGGACGACCCGACTATGCCGTTCAATGTCGATGTAAATGAAGAAGTGGTTCTCGATGCCCGCTCGGTCTGGTGTCGGAAGGAGAACAATCCGGACTATTACGATGCCGGATTCGAATTGATGGATATGACATCGGATGAGGTGCGCACAATCGAGACAGCGCTTGAAGACGCGATGTTCCAGGCGTGAAATGGTGCGCCCCGATTTTCGGCACGCACCGTGTTCGAGCTACTTTCGTTTGACCGGGTGACGGCTGTTGTTTACGTAATGCTCGGTCAGTTCGCCCTTCAGGTATTCGTACGCCTCGTCGACCGTGTCGATCGTCCGGAACAGATTGATATCTTCCGGCGAGATCGTCCCCCATTTGATCATCTCGTCGATATTGAAAACCTTACTCCAGTACTCGGAACCGTACAGCACGACCGGCATATACTTGTTGCTTTTGCGCGTCTGGATGATGGTCAGCAACTCAAAAAACTCGTCCAGGGTACCAAATCCACCCGGAAACACCACCAACGCCTTGGCCAGGTAAAAGAACCAGAATTTACGAATGAAGAAGTAATGGAACTCGATTGAGAGATCCCGCGTCTGGTACGGATTGGGAGCCTGTTCGAAAGGCAGACTGATATTCAATCCCACCGATTTACCTTTGGCTCGCTTGGCACCCCGGTTGGCCGCCTCCATAATACCGGGTCCCCCGCCGCTGCATATCATGAACTTCCGACCGCTCTCCTCAACGGATTTGAACCAGACGGTCAGCCGTTCGGCCAGTTCAGCCGCTTCCTCATAGTAGCGCGACATTATGACATCGCGCTCGGCCCGGTCGATTCTCAATTGCAGCCCCCGGGGCATCCTGCCGGATGTTTTTTGTGTCTTTTTGAGTTCGCTGAGGTTTCGTCGAGCGTCCCGACTGGACAACGTCCGGGCCGATCCAAAAAACACCACCGTGTCCCAAACCCGATGACGGCGGAATCGATCAGCCGGCTCCGTCATCTCAGCCATCACCCGAAGAATACGCGCCGACGGGCTGTTCAGGAATTCGATATTGTTATAGGACTTCATCAGCCAGCTGGCCGGGTGGTCATTTTTCTTACGCGGGGGCATGCTCATTCCTCATCTCGGAGTTGTCATCAACCTGCATCCAGTGGGTCTACAATAGACTATTCCTGCCCCCGCCGCAATGGGAAATCCGTACACTATCCAACTCTGTTGACGTTTCGTCCGGTATCCCGGCAGAACAATCTCACTTGCGGGCGGCTGTCCATAATGGTACCTTGAAAGTGTCGGAAATCGACCGGTCCGGTTCGGGCCGTCACGCAAGCCATACACATGACAGCTACGTCAAAGGGTTTCGCCACCGTGCTACGTACACTGCTGATTTGCTGCCTCGCCTGCCACTCACTATGTCATGCCGCCGGGAGCGTTCGTGGGACGGTGCTCGACCGATCGTCCCAACAACCGATGGCCGGAGCTACCGTGCTGGTGGGCGACATCGCCCGGCCGGTGGCTACCGATTCGAATGGTGAATTCCTGCTGACCGGACTGGTATCCGGTCGCTACACCTGTATCGTGTCCTTTGTCGGCTACCGGTCATATCAGGGCATGGTTGAAGTCGAGGACAACCACGAAACAGATCTGCTCATCCTGCTAAGTTCGTCGGTAACGGCGGTCGCCCCGATCACCGTTACCGCAAGCCGGTTTGAACAGGAGGTGTTTCGTTCGCCCGCCGACGTTTCCGTGACGAGTACGGAGCAATTCAATGAGCGCGGATTCAGTTCGACCGCCGAGGCGTTGCGCGAGGAACCCGGAATACAGGTGCAAAAAACGACCCACGGACACGGGGCTCCGATCATACGTGGTCTGATCGGGCGCTACGTATTGCTGCTTTACGACGGGTTGCGGCTGAACAAGCCCACCTTTCGCCTGGGCGGCAATCAGTACCTGTCGACCATAGATCGAGAGTCCCTGGAGCGAATCGAGGTAGTCCGGGGGCCGTCGTCGGTTATGTACGGCAGCGATGCCATCGGTGGGACGGTCAACCTCATTCCCCGTGTTCCGGCGGCGAGTGACAGCGGATTCAGCCTGCATCCACGGGCCGCCACGCGCTACTCCAGTGCCGATCAGGGCCGCAGCCTGCACGTCAGTCTCGACGGAGGCGATGCGCGTTTGGCCACCTCGGTCGGCGCAACAGTGAAAACGATCGGCGACTTACGCGGCGGCGGATCGGTTGGTCGGCAGGAGCCTACAGGATGGGAGGAAACAGACTTCCAGCTTCGCACCACCTGCCGCGTCTCCGACCGCACTCGTGTGAATGCTGACTACCAGGCTGTGCGACAAAACAACGTACCCCGGTATGACAAGTATGTCGATGGTTCCTTCTTTCAGTATGTCTATGATCCTCAGGACCGGGATCTTCTGGCGCTCACGCTGTACTCCGAAATTGAGTCCTCACCCGTCCGAAGTCTCCGCACCGGTCTGTCTTACCAGCGGGAAGCTGAAGGCGTGATTGAGCAACGTTCCGGCGAGAGCAATGTGGTGGTGTCGCGCGATCGCGTCCAGACCCTGGGCGGATACCTTCAGGCGGCAGCCCGGCCCCACGTTCGCCACGCGCTGACTTTTGGCGGCGAATACTACTACGACAAGCTGGCATCAGCGCGCTACGAAGAAACGGCAGCCGGTGATATGCCGCTGCGTCCGACTTACCCCGATGACTCCCGGTATGCCTCGTTCGGCCTGTTCGCTGCCGACGAATGGTCGCTGTCGGATCGCACGAGAGTGGCCGCCGGTCTGCGCTACTCTTCGGTCACTGTGACCTCGCCGCTCGAGGCGCCGTTTGACGGTTTTGACAAGTCGTTCCGGGATCTGACCGGTTCACTGGGGGTGTCGTGCGCGTTGTCGCGCGACATAAACCTGGTGGCGTCGTGGTCCCGCGGTTTCCGGGCACCCAATTTCAATGATGCCGTGGTGCTCAAGTATTCCAGCAGCGGCGTTGATGCCCCCAGTCCCAATCTGGAGGCGGAAACCTGCAACAACGTTGAGTTGGGCCTGAAAGTACGGTCGCAGAAGATCAGCGGCAGTCTTTTCGCTTTTTACAATCGACTGTGCGATTTGATTGATCGCCGGCCGGGAGTGTACGGCGGTCTCCCGTTTTACGATGAAAACCGGAATGGTGTGTGGGACTCGACAGAATTTGCTGTGTATCAACGATTTAATGTGGGTACCGCCCGTATGTTCGGTTTCGAGGGCGACGGTGAGGTTCGGTTGTTTTCGCATGCGACCGTGCGCGCCAACATGTTCTGGACCCAGGGAGATAATCTGGAAGACAACACTCCGCTCAGCCGCATCCCACCGCTGTCCGGCATGGTGGCAACCCGCATCACGGTACGAGATAACCTGTGGCTGGAGCCGTATATCCGAGCCGCCGCCTCCCAGCATCGTCTGTCGTTGCGGGATATAGATGACACCCGGATCGGACCCGGCGGCACCGCCGGATGGGTCACGCTGAATCTACGCGGCGGCTGGAACGGCAGTCACATCCGCATCAATGTTACATTTGACAACCTGACCGATCGGGCCTACAAGGAGCACGGTTCGGGCATCCACTCCCCCGGCCGCGGAGTCATTCTGGCGCTCACATATTCCTCATAAGTCACACGCTTCCAACGTTTTCCCCTGTATACCCCAGTTTCGCCGTGATGGAGTCGCGGTTGGTCACACAGTGTCGCGCGGTGCCGAGTGCGGATCAGACAAGTCACATACTGACACTAAAGCATAAAAAAGTAGTCTCCTGATGTATTATCGCGGGGGAGTTATGACGCCCTTATTTAGGATAAGGAATGCATTTGAGGGCATACAGGGTTGCGTTTTACAAAAACTTCACGACCAACCTGTCAAGATTTCTTCCGGCACACTAACGGCACTGCAAAAGTCCCGTTTAGGCCCATATCGTCTGGCGGCTTCTGATTTCGGAAGGAGGTAGCATCAGAATCCGGCTCTGAATCTGTCTGTTTTTTTTCGCAGGACATGCGCCAAACTCACATTGGAGGAACCATGAAGAGACTAATAACCGCTTTTCTCTTCCTGTCTTTCGCATTAACCAGTCTGGCATTTGCCGAACAATATCTGCCCGTAGATCCATCGCGCTATGTAGATGCTCCCTCGATTATCGGCTTTGTGCCGGACAGGTTCATTGTTGTTCTCAAAGACGACATTTCGGTAAATCACAGCAAGGATATGGATCGTCGTGTCGCCCTGTCCGAAGTACAGGGTTTTGGCGATTTAGCACAGCGATTCCAGGTTGAGCGCTTGCGGCCGCAATTCCCCGGTTCTGATGCCGGGCGTACCGCAGCAAGCAGTTATGGGGCCAAACTTTCCAGGTACTACAAGGTTACGTTTGCATCAGGCACACTGGATGAAGCGATGGCGGCATACGCAGCCCTGCCGGCCGTCGATCATGTCGAGCCAATCGGCATTCACACGGTGTATGCAACACCCAACGACGGCTACTATGACGATCCCCCGCCCGAGTTTCCCTACGACCAGTGGCACTACTGGGATACCTACGGCATAGAAGCCGATCAGGCCTGGGACAGCGAAGCCGGCTCGTCGACCGTTATTGTCGGTGATCTGGATATTGGCACCAAGTACGATCATGGTGACCTGGGCGGCAGTGATCCGCCGGGACCGAATGACCCTGTTACCAACGGCAATATCTGGGTCAACACCGGTGAAATCGCCGGTAATGGTACGGATGATGACGGCAACGGCTATGTTGATGACATCATCGGTTGGGACTTTGTCGAAAGCACCAACTGGTACATATACTCGTGCACCGATGCGGATTGCGGAGGAGCCGACAATGATCCGTCGGATGGCGACGGTCACGGTACGCACACCGCCGGTACCATCGCCGCTATCACGAACAACGGCTACGCGGTAGCCGGTGTCGCCGGAGGATTCGGCGACGGAACCTATGCCGGCGGTGGCAACGGTGTGAAGATCGTACCGTGCCGCATTGGCTATCTCCTGAGCTACATGGG
>JAHIVM010000083.1 GCA_018816665.1 Candidatus Zixiibacteriota bacterium | reverse complement strand
GCCCCAGGCTATGGAAATCAACCTGCCGCCGGAAGAGGAGCAGGATACTCAGGTTGAGGTGAAAGAATCCAATCTGCTGACTGTGCGGGTTGATGCTGAAGGTCGCTACTGGTGGAATGTCAAGCGGGCCACGCCCGAGAATCTCCCCCAGCTGTTGCCGACCGCGCCCGGTACGCCGGATACCGTCGGGTATCGTTTTAATGCCGACTCGCTGAGAGGGTTGCTGGTCGAACAGAACCGGACCAATCCCAAACTCAGTACTCTGGTGTTGATCCATCGGGATGCCAGCTATGCCGACATGGTGAACATTCTGGACGAGATCGACGTCATCGAGCGCTCCTGGAACTATGCTATTGCCGAGCGACTCGACAAAAAGGTCTCGGAGCTGACCAAAGAGGACGGCAAGTTCTCGTATCGGTATGCCATGGCCCCGTGGGAGGATCGCGACAACAAGGTTCTTGAGGCTGCCATCGCGGCGGCTCAGGCCGCGGGTCTGTTGTAGTTCGGAAACCTGCCGAACCCGAACGTTGTTAAATGAGTAGGGCAGGCAGGCGCCAAGCGCGGTGGAATTCCGCGGTGATAGGGAAGAATATCCGCAGGTGCGGGTATTGAGATAAAGCCAACGAAAGAAGTTTGTTATGTCACACGTGGACAATGCACTCTACTCGCCTTACGGCGCGTATGAGCTGAAATCCAAATACCAGCGTAACTTTGCCCTGGGTACGCTTTCTACCCTGGCCTTTGTGCTGGCTATCCTGTCGGTGTTCTGGATTATGGCTCAGTTTGAGGAAGACGTGGAGGCTATCGATGCCACGGCGGTGGTTATCAAGACCGTTGCCGAACTGGGTCCTCCGCCGACCATCGCCAAGCGCCCTCCGCAGGTGCAAGTCAACCAGCCCAACGTGTCGGCTCCGAAAGTCGGTATCCCCAAGCCGGTTGCCGATGACGAGGTGATGGACGACGATGTCACACTGGCTACCCGTGAAGAAATGGCGGAGATTGTTGCGCCCGACATCAGCACGTCGTCCAGCGATCAGGACATTGTGGTAGACATCTCGGAAGACGAGTACCTGCCGGCACCGGATGAGTTTGTGCCGGTGGAAGAGATCGCCACCATGATTGACTACAAGCAGCCGGAATATCCTCGCCTGGCTCAGCAGGCCGGTATTGAAGGCACCGTGTGGGTCAAGGCCCTGGTTGGCAAGGACGGCAGTGTGCTCCGCGCGATGGTTGGCAAAACGTCCGGGACGCAGTCGCTCGACGATGCCGCGGTTGAAGCGGCTCCGAAAAACAGATTCCGGCCGGCCATTCAGAACGGTCGTCCGGTACCGATGTGGGTCACGTACAGGGTTGATTTCACGCTCTCCAATTAAGTGAACCCCGTCAAAATCGAATGACTTCGGCGCCCGCCATCCGGTGGGCGCCTTCTTTTTGTGGGGCGCGGCGCCCCCCGCGCTTCGTCGATCATACAATGCTGAACACTTGCCGGGTTTCATGCGTCCTTACAGTAGGGAGGCCCCCGCCCTCACACCTCCAGGGATACGACACTTGCGACCGACATCCGTTCACACTATCGAGGACCGCACCCCCAGACTCGCGCCGATCGGGCGCGTCCGGAGTAGAATCCGTGAGCCGATAACATCTGTCAGGAGGTGGGTTATGGAAACCAGAGACTACGCCCTGTATTCACCCTACGGAGCCTACGAACTCAAGGCCAACTATCAGCGCAACCTGATGCTTGGTATGCTGCTGACCACGCTCCTGATAGCCGCCGCGGTGCTGACCAGCTGGCTGTTAGCGGATCGCTCCGATACGGTGGTCATTCCGATTGATCCGGGGCGAATTACACCTCCTGTTGAGATAGTAATCGAAGGCGGACAGAAACATGTGCACGTGGAACGTTCGGCATCTGCGTTCGAAGCAGGGGTGGCAGAGTATCGACCGGATGTTGCCGGCACCCGGCCGGTTCCGGTGGCGGACGATTCCATCATATATGATGACAATGCCACCATTCTTAACCGGGCCGAGTGGGGACTGTCCTCGGAAATCGGCGACGGTAATCCCGGGGAAGGGACCGGGGTTGGCATGTCGTTTGGCACGGACGACATAGAGACATTTCCGGAGATCGATGACTACATCTCAGTGGATCAGATTCCCCAGCTTGTTTATAAGGCGATTCCGGAGTACCCCCGGCTGGCTCGTCAGGCCGGCATCGAGGGCAAAACCTGGGTGAAGGCGCTGGTGGACCGCGAAGGGAAGGTGAGGGAGGTGAGGCTGGGCAAATCTTCGGGAAATGATTCGCTCGACGAGGCCGCCCTTGAGGCGACCCGCAAGTGTCGCTTCCGGCCAGCCATCCGCGCGAACCGACCGGTTGCCGTCTGGGTCACCTATCCGGTGGTTTTCAGGCTCGACGAGTAGGTGCCGTGCCGATTCTGTTGATAGTCGCACGGGGACGGAATCGGCCGAGGGGGACATCGACCGTCGAGACAGAACGCCCGATACTCTCGGGCGTTTCTTAGTTTGAGTTGGTCAGAGCCGGCAGCGTGTCCGGCGGCGGGCAGCCCGGTGCCAGCGGTCCGAACGAAATGAAAAGGTAATCGATAACCCGGTTGAGGTCAGAGATGTCAATAACGCAGTCATTTGTGAGATCGCCCAGTTCCGGCGGGGAAATCGGGAGGAAATTGATGAACAGGT
>JAHIVM010000082.1 GCA_018816665.1 Candidatus Zixiibacteriota bacterium | reverse complement strand
GATATATCCCCGGGCGGAGAACTCCCAGCCGGCCAATTGCCGTCCGGCAACCAACTCCAGTTCAACGCTGCCGGCGCTGAGACGCAACCGTCGCTCGGTGCCCCGGGCGGCATCGCGCATTTGCACGCCGGTCATTCCGGTCCAGGAGTCGTAAGCGACCTTGCCCGGTACGGTGGATCGATCGCGGGTGCCCGCCCGCCGGGCCGGAATGGTTACCAGTTTTGCCAGGTGAGTCTCACCGGGCGATTCCACCGTCGGTATCGTGCCGGTTGGGAAGACCAGTCGCATGACCTCGAATTCGGCGCGGCAAACCTCGCAGGAGGCCAGATGGCCGGTTACCTCGGGTGCCTCCGCAGTCAGAGCGGCAAGTAGCTCCGACCGTCCTGGATGTGTTTTGTCTGACATCGCTTCTGTGTCCGTCTCATATGTCTTTTTTCAATGAAAAGCGCCCAGGATGGTCTCATGACCGTGAGGATCGGTCCTGGCGCTATGAGTAGGTGCGCCGAACGGGGTCAATCGTACAGCTACAGGCCCATTTCCTGCAGGATTCTTCGGAGCCGAATGAGGCAGCGGATTCGGATCGGCCCCAGGCTGTTGGCTTTGAGGCCAAAATCACGGGCGATCTGCTCGTATGACTTGCGCGGTTCGGTCAGGAACAACTCATGCACCAGCCGGCGGCATCGCTCATCAAGATGGGTAAGGGCGATGTGGAGGAGGGCCAGGCGCTCCAGGGCCAGCAGTTCATCCTCCGGCAGGGCCGGTTCGGCGGGGTCGTGATGTGCAGGCAGGGTGTTGTCACGCAATCGTTTATCGTGTATTCTCTGGGCCTTGCGGGCAGCTACCCGCATCAGCCAGGCGGGTAGCGCGACCGGATCGAGGATTTTGTGACGGCTGTCGTACAGGGCCAGCCAGGTTTGCTGGGAGACATCCTCAGCATCGGCAACCTCAAGCCCCCACCGTCGCCCGACCGTGTACACAATAGGCGACAATTGCAGAACCAGCGAGGTCCAGGCGGACGATGACCCGGCCCTGACTTCATCCCAAAGAATTTCAATGTTATTCGTTTCCGACACCCGGCGGTCCGATCGATATAACTGTTTCGGGACTGCATATCAGCACGCAGGGGTGAGGATCCCGCGCGGTTTCATCCTTACAGGTACCGCACCTACATATATATAGCGGTCCACCTTAAATATAGTTGCGAAAATCTTTCTGTACAGTGTACTATTGCGCCGTCGGACCGCACCTTCAGGGGGGAGGGGTATGCTGATTGTTGCGGCGGTTCCGGCCACCAGCGAAAGGCATGTATGATCATTCGCGAAGTCACGCAGCCGTCGACCGTAGAAGACTTGATTTCGATTGCGGCGACCTACCAGCGCTCTGCCGATCAACTGGCGACTCTCCGCAGACAACTCACCAAAGAACTGAGCGAGGCGGGCTATAATCGGTTCCTCTATGTCGGTTACGAGGATGATCGGGCGGTGGGCATGATCCAGATCATTGTCCGCAATGCCGACAACGATCCGGAACTGGCCGATGGTGATGCTATCGCCCATTTGCATAACATGCAGGTGCGCAAAGATTGCCAGAAACGCGGATTAGGGACGCAGTTGATGGATTTCGTCGAGGACACGGCGCGCAAGATGGGGAAGCAGGTGTTGACGCTGGGCGTGGACGACATCAACGAACGGGCGGTGAAACTGTATCAGAATCGGGGCTACACAATCTTCAAGACCGAGCCCGGTCGCGTCCCCGAGGAGAAGTGTTTCTGCATGAGGTTGGTATTGTGATCGGCGAGAAACTGATCGCACATACCTACAGCCAGAAACCTCCCAGTATTACTACCTATCGAACTTGAGATAGCGCAGAGCTCTGTTGTTGGCTGGATAGGTTGCAGACAGAGTTGTGATGAGGGGCTGTGCGGTCAAGGGTCGAGGTGAAAGCAGGAGTCTGCAATCACCGCACCGCGCTCTCACCCCACAGCATCTTGCGGCCCGCCTCCAAATCCAGCAGCCGTTCCTTCCGCCACAGCCCCCCGCCGTAGCCGCGTAAACCGCCCCCGGCCTCGATCACCCGATGACATGGCACCACGATCGACAGGTAGTTCGCCCCGTTGGCCCGTCCCACTGCCCGCGCCGCCCCCGGTTTGCCCAGTTGGGCTGCCATCTCACCGTAGGCCAGCGTTGAGCCGTAGGGGATACTCAGCAGGTGGTCCCAGGTCAGGCGCTCAAACGCCGTGCCTTTGAGGAATATCGGAACCGTGAATGAATGAAGCGTCCCCTCGAAGTATTGCTCCAGCTCTCGTTCCAGCAAATCCAGATGATCGTGATGTCCCTCGATCAATTGCGCCCGATACCGTTTCTCAACTCGAGCCTTGATGTGCGGCACGCCGCCGCGATCATGCCACTCCAGAAAACACACGCCATAGTTGGTTGTCCCGGCTATCATATCCCCCAGGGGACTTTCCAGATCGCGGCAGATGATGCTATCGTTGCTCATACAAACTCCCGGGCGTAACGCCGAATTGACGGGTGAAGGCCTCGCGGAAGCCGCTCGATGATTCATAGCCGCACTCAAAAGCCGCGCTGAGTACATCGGCACCGCCCAGAATCAACTGTCGGGCAAACTGCAGCCGGATTCGGCGATGAAAGGCCAGCGGCGTGACCCCGACATGAGTAAGGAAATATCGCCTGACCGTAGAAATGTCCGCTCCGGTCAATCGGATCAAATCCCGTTCGGTCAAACGTTCCGCGCGGTGGTTCTTCATGTACGACAACACGCCATGCAGCCAGTCGGGGAGAACATCGGGATACCGCTCGGACCGGCACCGCCTGCAACCCCGCAACCCGGCCGCGATAGCCTCCTCGCGGGTTTCGTAGAACTGGACATTCTCCGGTTTGGGTAGTTTTGCCTTGCACGAAGGCAGACAGTAAATGCCGGTGGTCAGCACCCCGACATAAAACACGCCGTCGAGAGAGGAATCATTGGCTGCCATAGCCGCCAGCATGGCCTGTCGCGATAACGATAACATGATACCAAGGTATGTCTGTGCGCTAGGGGCGTCCACCGAATTTCGAGCAAGTAAGTTAGAAAACCAGAACCGGAGGAGTTAATTACCCGTAAGAATTTGGAGACACGGTTGTTCATGAGTTGATATAGCGTTATGTTTGGTTCTGTCGACTCATAAAGACACAGTGGAGAAATCTGAATGGATGCCCGAACCCAGGAACTGCTGGACAACAACCACGAGGTCATAGCCAATACGGCACGGGACCGATACGGTCTCACCGGTGCCTCAGTGACCCGCCTTGGATCATTCGAGAGCGCGGTGTATGACATTGCCCACAAGGATCGCCGCTATATTCTCAAAGCCACGCACGGTAGTCACCGGAAACCGGAGGAAATCAGGGCCGAACTGGACTGGGTCAATTTTCTGGCCGAGCGAGAGGTGCCCATTTGCCGGCCGCTGGCCTCACGTACCGGCGAGTTTGTTGAAACCATGCAGCTTGATGGTCAGACAGACGTATCCCTGATTCTTTTCGAAAAAGCCGCCGGGGAGCGGTTGACTCCCGAGACCTGCACCGATAATCTGGTTCGAACCTGGGGGGAATGCGTGGGGCGGATGCACGCGGCGACCGTTGCGTACGAACCTGCCAACGGCCGGAGGCGGTTTCACTGGCATGAGGACGACAACCTCATTATTCCGGATCGGGTGCGTGAAAAATCGCCCGAGGTTGTGCCGGCCATCGAGTCACTCCTGCAGCGCCTGCACGCCCTGCCTACGGATCGAGACAGCTACGGCCTGGTACATCTGGATTTGCACCACGGTAACTTTTTTGTCCACAACGAAAACATCACCGTGTTTGATACCGATGACTGCCACTACGACTGGTTCGCCAATGACTTGTCTATGCCGCTGTACTACTATTTCAAGGCAGAGGCATTCGGCGGCAAGTCGCCTGAGCGAGCCCGTTGGTTCTGGCGACGCCTGCTCGAGGGGTACAGTCGGGCATATGCTCTTGACATGACCTGGATGACATGCCTGCCGGATTTTCTGAAGTTGCGCGAGGTTCTTCTCTATCTGATTATTGTCGGAAGAGGTCTTGAGGACGCCGGCGATTTTTTTCGCCAATTCATGATTGATCGCGATCGCTTGATTGCGGAAAACGTGCCGGTGATTGACCTGGACTTCACGCAGCTCTGATGCAGTGTTGAGCGGTCCCGGCGGTCCGACAGGTATCACATTGTCGAATCAATATTGAAAGGTTGTGGTTCGGTCTTCATCTTAGTATGAAAACAGATACACAATGAGGTGAGTAACAATGTCAGCAGCTATCAATCGAGAATCAGAGATTAAGGCCGTCACCGAGGCAATCAACACCAGTATCAAATGGTGTCTTCCGGAAAAGAACCGGGAGAAATTGTACGCGCATGTCGCCCACGATCCGGCTTTTTTCATATTCCATCCGGATTCGAAGTCGACGATCCATGGCTTTGAGCACTTCCAAAAACATGCCGAAACGATCTTTTTCGATACCCGGTTCACGGCAATTGATTCAGTTATCAAGGATCTGAGGGTTAATCTTTCGGCCGGGGGCGATGTTGCCTGGTTTTCGTGCCTGCTGGACGATTACGGTGAGTGGGACGGCAAACCAATTGCGTGGGAAAACTGCCGCTGGACGGGTGTGCTGGAGAAGCGCGACGGTATCTGGCTGCTGGTGCAGGAACATTTCTCGTTGCCCACCGATGCCGCCGGCCAATAGCGGCTCTTATCAAGGGGTTTGTGATGGATGAGGATGTCATCATCGATGCCATGGAACGGGTGTACTGCCTTATTCCACACTTGCCCGGCGTGGTGGAATATCTCGCCATCCCCGGTGTATCGGCGTGTGTGACTCCCGTGTCCCACTACACCACAAACGTTGTCAGCCGGGCTCGCCTGGACAAGACAGGGGCCGACGCCACGATTCAGAGGGTGTGCGACTACTATCAATCGCGGAACCTGTCATTCGGTTGGGTAATTGACCCACATACAACACCGGCCGATCTTGCCACGCGCTTATATCACGGGGGGCTGACACAGGGGACGGGTATGG
>JAHIVM010000081.1 GCA_018816665.1 Candidatus Zixiibacteriota bacterium | reverse complement strand
TGAACGGACTGGGTGTCCAGACTGCGGAGACTGAGTTCCATACTCACCGCGGCCAGGAAACCGGTAGCCGGGATGTCTTTGACGATTTCCGCGGTATCGGTGGTCAACAGCACCTGCACCCCGGCATCGGCATCATATTGATAGACGGACAGGGCGCAACGGACGCCGTTTTCGGTTGCAGCCGCCGAACAGGCAAGCAGGCATACCAGCATGGAAGCGGTTAGCAATTTGGTAATCATTGTTCCTTATACAACAGTCGAGAACGTTAGCTCACAGCGATATCAGTCAGGTGAACGCTCCTCGGCCATCAAACGACCGTCGCGCATCACCGCCAGCACCGGCATAGAATCCACCTCAGCCGCCACCCGAACGTCATCGGCAAAGCCAATCGAGGCCAGAAACCGTCCGTGCTCGCCCTGGGCGATGGCCTTGGCCAGCGAGGTTTGATTGGCGCGATACAACAAGACGGCCAGCGAACCGGCATCGTTTAAGGTCAGGCTCAACTTGTGCACGGTGGTCAACTGGTGAATCAGCAATCCGCCGCAGAGGGTATCCTCAATGGAAAACCCGCCCTCGGTTCCGGAGCACACCACAACGAGATCCTTGCCCCGCCGGGCCACCGCCTCTGACACGCGCGAGATATTGACCAGCGCTCCGGACAGGACCAGACCGCCTTTCTGCGTTGAGACAAACGCTTTGGTTCCGTTGGTCGTGCATAGGACAACATTCTTCCCGCCCACGGTTTCCGGCGTGAACTCCAGCGGACTGTTGCCGTACTGGAAATTCTCCACCTTGACACCGCCGCGTTCACCGGCCAGTACAGCGCTGTCCGCCCCGAGTTTGGACCACATCTCACCGGCCTCTCCCGGACGCTCGGTCGGGATCACTCCCTTGGCACCCGCGGCCAGCATGGCACAGATGGAGGTTGAACAGCGCAGGATGTCAATGACCACCACCGTGCGATCTTCCAGGTCAACCCGGTGAAGGGGCAGTGAGGTCAAAAAGAGTTGGACGTTCATCTGGTTGTCGTCTTACTTGTGTGAGGCGTTTTTGTAAAAGGGCGGTTTCACCACCACAGCCGGGAACTTCTTATTGCGGACCATTACTTCCAGCGCCGTACCCGTCCTGGCCTGTGCCCGGGCCACATACCCCAGGGCCACCGGTATTTGCAGCGACGGCGAAAACGTTCCCGAAGTCACCTGACCGACAACGGCGTCACCGTCGTAAATTTCGAACCCATGACGCGGTACCACGCGGCCTTCCATCTCCAGGCAGACCAGGCGGCGGCGCGGTTTGTCCGCCTTCTGTTGCACCAGGACGTCCTTACCGATGAACTCCTTGTCAAAGTCAACAATCCAGCTCAGACCGGCTTCAACGGGTGATGTGGTTTGATCGATGTCGTTACCATACAGGGCCATCTTCATTTCAAGCCGCAGCGTGTCGCGGGCTCCCAGGCCGATAAGTTCCATACCGTGATTGGCCCCGGCCGAGCTCACCGCCTTCCAGAGCGCCGGACACTGTTCGTTGGGGATATAGATCTCAAAACCGTCTTCACCGGTATACCCCGTGCGCGAAAAGAGAACCTCTACCCCGCCCACCTTCGCGGTGGCGTGCGTGTAGTACGCCATGGCGTCGAGATCATAGTCCGTCAGTTCCCTCATGACCTTGACGGCGTTGGGCCCCTGAATGGCCAGCAAACCGATCCCATAGGAGCTGTTCGTCAGTTTCACGTCACCCGTCAGGTGGCCGGACAACCAGTCGAAATCCTTCTGCAGGTTGGAGGCGTTCACAACCAGCAGGTAGGCGTTTTCACCGAGACAATACACCAGCAAGTCATCAACAATACCACCGTCGGGATACGTCATGCAGTTGTACTGAATCTGTCCCGGCTGCAGTGCGGCCACGTTGTTCGTAGTGGTTTTTTGCAGGAAGGCCAGGGCATCGGCACCCCGGACATCGAATTCGCCCATGTGAGACAGGTCAAACAGTCCCACATTGTCGCGCACGGCATTGTGCTCGGCGGTTATCCCGGTATACTGAATGGGCATAATGTAGCCGGCAAACTCGACCATGCGAGCCCCGGCATCAACGTGGTACTGGTAGAACGGCGTCTTTATCGCTTGCGCTATGCTATCACTCATCTTAAAGTCTCACAATCACTTTAGTACGTTAGTTCCCCCGGTAATAAAGGCGGCCGGTGGCAAAAGTCAATACTTAGTGAGAATTGCCTCCGCAGAGCCGGAACTAGCCTTCGTACTATCGACAGGGCTGCGATTTTCCGGGACCGAATCCGTCCTGTGATGGTGAGAAGGATAGGGATTCGGGTTTGAAATTCTGCCAATAAAGGGTTACTTTTAACACCATGGGTCTACAATCTGCATATCCTGGCTTCCCCCAACGGGATCGGGCCTGTCTCCGGACGCCGGTCCTGGCCTTGGTCCTGCTTGTGGTTCTGGCCGCAGCCGCCGCACCAGCCGGGGCATCCGACCCGGCCCGCGACTCATCGGTGGTAACGCTGCTTCACGCCCGGGATTATCGCCCCCTGTTTTATGTCGATGAGGCTGGACACTCTCGGGGGTTGCTGGTCGATTACTGGAGACTCTGGTCAAAAAAGACCGGCGTGCCGGTGCGTTTTGAGGCCGATACCTGGGCCAACTGCGTAGACCGGGTCCGCACCGAGCCCAGATCGGTCATACCGGGAATCTTCTACACGCCCGAGCGTGATGGCTTCCTGGATTTCTCGCAGTCTTTCATGGAAATCAAAACCTCCCTGATTACTCGTCAGTCGACGGGGATCAAAGATCTGGCGACAATCGGGAGTCATCCCGTGGGCGTAACGCGCGGTGATCGATCCGTGGAGTACCTGGCCGACTTCTATCCCGCAGTCAACCTCCGCGAATATCCGGATTTCGAGAGCCTCGTCACCGCCGCCGCGACGGGAGAGATTGATGCGTTCGTGATGGACATGCCGGTTGGGCAGTATTTCCTGATGAAGCTCAAGGCCGAAAAGGCATTTGATGTCACTCAGACGCTGTACGTAGGCAAGTTCTGCGCTGCCGTCAGGCAGGGCGAGCACGCACTGCTGCGCGACCTGAGTACCGGTATTGAGCAAATCAACGAAGATGAAATTGAGGATCTTTTCATCCACTGGTTTCCGCGAAGCGGCATCATGCCCGAATGGGTACACCGGTACTGGTTACGAACCACAGTTGTCATGGCCGCCTTGTTTCTGGTCATTCATATCATCTCACTTCGCATCCGGGTACGTCGTCGCACCCGCGAATTGCAGGCGACCGAGGCCAAGTACCGCCTGTTGATTGAAAACGCCTACGAGGGTATAGCGGTCGCCCGGGGACCGCGATTTTTGTTTGTGAATTCCAGCATGACTCGAATGTCGGGATACAGTCGGGACGAGTTGCTGAAGATGAATCGTGCCGAGTTGGTGCACCCGGATGACATGCCGAGGATCCACGAACGGTTCCGACGCCAGATGAACGGAGAGCGTGTGTCCCCCACGCAGTCGTTCCGCGTGAAGAGCGCGACGGGTCAGATTCGTTGGATTCATTCCAGTGCTGTGCCCATAGAATGGGAGGGCGGTCCCGCCGATCTGGAGTTCATCACCGATATCACCGACCTCAAGGAAGCAGAGGAAGCGCTGCAGAAGGAGCGGAATTTCATGTCCGCCGTCCTCGATACGGCCGGGGCCATGGTCATTGTGTTTGATGCCGATGGTCGGATTGTCCGGTTCAATGCCGAGTGCGAGAAAGTCAGCGGCGCTCGCTGTCGCGAGGTGATCGGTAAGCCGTTCTGGGACTTTTTTATCATCCCCGAAGAGGTGGCGATGATCCGGGAGCGGTTCAAACGCCTGGCCGCCGGGGAACCGATCGTGAACGGCGAAAACCACTGGCGCAGCCACGATGACACCCTGCGCCTCATCTCCTGGGCCAACACCGCCTTACTCGACAAGGACAACAATGTCGAGTTCATTATTGCCATCGGCATCGACATCACCGACATGCGATCCACCCAGGAAGCGCTGCGTCTCAGTGAACAACGATTTCGTCGTCTGGTCGAAAACGCCACCGATGTCATCTACGCGCTCACCCCCGATGGCACCCTGACATATCTCTCGCCGCAGTTCACCGCTGCCACCGGTTACGAGGTTTCAGAATTTCTGGGGGATTCGATCGACCGCATTATTCACCCGGATGATCGTACGGAGTACCGCAAATGGATTGCCGCGGGGATGCCGAAGCCGCATGACGAACACGACGGCGAGTACTTGTATCGCCTGAAAACCAAATCCGGCCGGTGGAAGTGGTTTACGTCAAATGCCTCGGTTATTCGCAATGACGACGGCGGTGTTATCGAGGCCATTGGTGTCGCCAACGATGTCACCGAATTACGCGAGGCTTTTGAGAGTCTGGAAAAAGCCAATCGCGAACTCCGCGACACCCAGACACAACTGGTGCAAACGGAAAAGATGGCTTCCCTGGGTATGCTGGTGGCCGGCGTGGCTCACGAAATCAATACGCCGTTCGGCGCGGTGAGCAGCATGCACGACACTCAGAAACGCGCCGCGGCCAAAATCCTGGCGATTTTTGAATCCGAGGCAACCGAGTTATCCCGTAGTCATCCCACCTTGACCAGAGCGCTCAAGGTCATGATGGACGCCAACGATGTAATCGACTCGGGAATCGAGCGTGTTTCGAATATCGTGCGACGGTTGCGGTCTTTCGCGCGTTTGGACGAGGCCGATGTCAAAACCGCGAGCATCAATGAAGGCATCGAGGACACTCTGACCCTCATCCATCACGAGCTGAAACACAACATCACCGTGGTTCGCAACTTCGGAATGATCCCGCCAGTCCGATGTTATCCCGGCCGGTTGAACCAGGTATTTCTCAACCTGCTGGTCAATGCGCGCCAGGCGATCAAAGGCAAGGGCACGATCACGATTGGGACGTCGATGCAAAACGGTCTGGTTTGCATCACGTTCGAAGATGATGGCGCCGGGATCAGGCCGGAAAATCTGAAACGCATTTTCGACCCCGGATTTACGACCAAGGGTGTGGGTGTGGGAACCGGGCTGGGACTGTCCATCTGCTACCAAATCATACAGGATCACAACGGCCATATCTATGCCGAAAGTGAAGTTGGCAAGGGCACCAAATTCACGATCATTCTGCCGACCGATCTGCCCGACGACAACAACCGGACAGGCTGAGCGTACTGCCACAATATCCACAGGCCCCCCGGCGAATGCCGGGAGGCCTGAACCGCCCCCTGATGAGAATCCCTGCCGGCTAGCGTGCCAGTGAAGCCAGGCCGGGATCGGTTTGATGGGATGCCCCCCCGATGAGGGTTCGAACAGTCGGTCCGTTTTTGAGCAACAGACCCTGTCCCACGGTGCCAGCGAAGACCTTGCCCCCTTTGCGTTTGACAACCGTTATCTGTCTCGACTCCAGTTTGTCGGTCGGCGTGAAAGTACCTTCGTGAAAAGTTGCCACGCCGGATGCCGTCCCCACATACACATACCACCCGTTGGCATCGATACTGACCACCTCATTAGCAGGCAGACCGTCCTCGACCGTGTATTCTCTCCAGCTGCCGCCGTTGTACACAAACATGCCGTTGGGCGTACCCATGTACAGATGGCCGTGGTTGGCATCGAGCGAGGTCACGCGATCAAACAGGCTGCGGTCGCGGGCCAGGAAACGCCGCTTGAACTCTTCTCCGTCCCAGCGATACAACCCGTCACCGTCGGTGCCAATCCACAATCCCTGCTCATCGGCCACCAGCGAGGTGACATTCATCTCCTCGAGTACCGGCAGACAGCCGAGGATGTTGCGCATATACAGTCCCTCGGTGGTACCAACCATGAGCGACGGTCCATAGCTGTAGAGTACATTGATGCCGCCTTTGAACAGTGATTCATCGGGAAACAGTTCCGTGCCGATCACCCGGTAAAGTTGCTCTCCACCCACGTAGACGTCGCCGGCATGCTCGGCAACCGCCTTCAGGGCACCGGTCCCCTCCAGTACGAATCCGCCCTCGGACGCCAGGTCATAGACCGAGAGTCCCAGATCGTCGACGGCATATACCAGGTCACCGTCGGTAATAAAATCATTGATCGGCGGCGCACCCTGTGACCCGTTTTGTGCGGTCACAGCGAGATCCAGGGCGGGAACGACAGGGGTCCCGGTGCGTTTCTGGGCATCGTTGGAATCGGCCGCGATATTCTCGGCGACGGCCAGGGCCAGGGAGTCAACGACCTCAGTCATGAATCCCGAGGAATCGGCATCACCGTCTTCGGTGCATCCGACGGCGATGAAGGCGCCGAGGACCACGATGGTGGCGATCATTCTGGTGAAAATCTGCTTAAACATTTCGACCTCCTTGCTTGTTTGGTTCGTTGCTGTCCCGGGTCAATACAAGGTCCGTGCCGAAATCGTAAGGTATTGTATAGCAGCGACTTAACCTTGCGGTACCATATTCAAGTCAGCCGCGAACGTGTCACCGTTGACACATCCTAACAGGTTCGAATGATAAGGCGCTGCCCACCAGCGCATTAGATGTGTCACAAAAAACACACATTGAGCTGGATCTTTGATGTTGTGCCCGCTTTCACGGGAGACTTGATTGTATAACGGGTGCGAACCGGAATCCGCGCCGCTTTCAACCGATCCCGGATCGCCTGCAAGGAGGTTCCTCTGAAATACCTGATAATCGGGTCAGTCCTTGTGCTGATGTTCCTGTCCGGTACGGCCGAAGCCGAGGATATCCCGTGCCGCGTGCTGCAATATCGGGCGGGTCGGTTGTATCTCGATACCGGCGAAGAAGCGAACGTATTCCCGTGGTGCCGGTTCACGGTCCGACAGGGGGACTCGGTCGTGTATCGGGGGCTGATCGAGCACGCCTATCTGGGGATTGCGGTGTCTGAACCTGCCGTCAATGTGCTTGACTCTTTTGACATATCGGCGCTGGATGTTCGCGTCGAGCCGGCGTCGGTCGAGGACCACGGCGTTGTTGTCATTGGGACCGATATTGCCGAATCGCCGCTGCTCGTTACTCGACAGGACTCAATCAAAAACACTCATGCCGCCACAGTTCAAATACGAACCTACAATTCGCATACAGCCTTGCAGGATGACTTCAGTCGTGGCGTTCTTGACGGTTGCCTGTCATTCCGCCGCATCCTGCCAATGCCGGGCAATACTGTCACGATGTCTCAGCCGTGGATGAAGGTGGCTGCGATGGTACCCAATGTTTCCCGGCCGTACAACCAGGACGGCCAACTTACGACCTCGATGTACTATCGTCTGGATCCTGACCGGCTGTCGCTTCACACCGATGGTGACGCGCCCAGTTCGGTGTCGTCGTTTCTGCATCCGTCCGATGAAACCGGCCGACGGTTTCCGTACGATGCCGGCCGGGGACGCGATCTGCTGGCTGCCATGGCCGAACGTCCCACACAACTGCGCCTGTATGCCTCGTCGCCCTCGCTTGCGCGACTGGCGGCGTATTTTGCCGATGTGCTCTCGCGTGATCGCTGCCAGGTGACGATCGTTGACGATTCTTCGATTGCCGACGTAAGGTTCGTGTACGTATCAGCAGATTCATCGCTGCCGTCGGCCGGTCTGCACCAGCTCTATGTTCAGGTCGCGCGGGACGCGGTGCCGGGCACACTGGCCCGTGAGAATGTCTCGCTCATTCAGAAGTACTTTCAGTCGGCTGCCGGGGCGGTTGATCGCAATCGCTATGACTTCTATCTCGCTCTGGCCGAGCAGCGGCTGATGGAAGACCTGGGCGTCTTTCCCCTGTTCCGTCCCACGGTATTCTACACCGGCCGGGCAACCGTCCGGGGTCTTCGCTTTGACAACAACGGTTTGCTGGACATGCGGGCGGCGACACGAGTTCTTCTGCCCGCCCCGCCCTCGGAGAATCGCCCATGAGCTTCACCGCCCGCATACGTCTGTACCTGTTCGCTATCGCCCTGTTGCCGCCGGCCCTTATGATTGGTGTGCTGTATTACTATTCATCCCAGCAGCATGAAACCCTGTACCGTCGCAACTCGGCCGCCGACATTGAACGGATCACCGATTTTCGTGCTCAGTTCACGCGCGAGGTGGCAGCCTCAATGCAACGAGCGGTGGAATCCGAATGGTTCGCCGAGACGGTTCTCCTGGCCGAACGCGGGTCCGCCTCTCGGACGACTATCGACGCTCGCAGGTTTGGACTGGATTTCCTGGAGTTGATCGATGACAGCGATCGCGTGGTAGCATCATCACACCGACCGGGTCTGGTTGGCGAAACCCTGATTCTACCTAAAGGTTTTGAGATAAACGACAGTGTTACCCTCTACGAAACCATGGAGTTCGACACCTCCGGCCAACATCCCTCGTTTGCGTATGTTGCCGATGCCGATTTGCCGTTCAGGCTGTATGGCGGCGTGTACATGGCCAAACGATTCCAGACTACGCTCGACCAGATAATCCATG
>JAHIVM010000080.1 GCA_018816665.1 Candidatus Zixiibacteriota bacterium | reverse complement strand
GTGGCGCAGTCCTCGGCATAGATCATGTTAAGATCTTCTGCCGCTTCCAGATAGTAATAGGTCCAGGCACCCTGGCGCAGGTCAGGCGCATCGTAGGAGTTGGTCCTGTTCGATGCCGTAGCCATCATCGTGCCGGTGGCACAATCGGCATGGAAATCCCCAATCACACAGGCGTCAAGAGTCACCAGTTTTTTGGTGCAGTTGGCGGCATTAAAGATATCCATCACATAACTGTGCGTCAGATAATACAGGTCGGTGGAGATGAGGCTCGATCCCGCCCCCGGGGCCTTGGCACCGTGACCGGAATACACAAAAGCGATTTCATCACCCGGCTGAGCGCTCGCGACCAGCCATTCCAGCCCTTCGGTGATCGTTGCGGCGGTGGCGGCCCGATCGTTGTCCATCCGAATGGTAAAGCCTTCACCCTGCAGCATGGATCGCATGGCCAGGGCATCGTCATCGCAATACTGCAAATCGTTAACCGTGCCCTCATAATCTGAAATGCCAACGATATAGGCGTATTTGTGGGCCGGGTTCGGATTGGGGTCATCACCCGTGGTGCCGGTATCCGGCGGATCTTCCGGTTTCGGCGGTTTCTTGGATGCCTGGGAGATGATGTCCGTGAGGTCGACATCGGCTCCCGTGAGCGTGGCATGCTGTATCTGTTCGGCTGGACGGGTATCGGTGAACTGCGGACGTTCCACCAGCGTAACGGACGGTGAGTCGGATTGTGGTCCGGCTACATTTGGAGAATCACTGCAGCCAAATACAAAAAGCATCAGGCAGCAGGCGGCCAGAAGAGTGAGAAGTTTCTTCATGAGTTCGTTCCCTGTCCCTTAAGCGGTTAGTATGATGTTACGGTATCGTAGTTCGGCCCCCCGGTTCCGGGGGATAGCTACCTCCTTCCAACGGTGCCCGGTTGGTTGGTGAAGTTTTGTTGCGGGGACAAAGACACGCACTCCATCCCCTATAGGCTGGCGTATGTAATTGGATCATTTGATACATAATGAAAGAAAAAAACACCTGTTCTGTCTTCGTTTTTCGATTTTTCCATGTATTTTGCAGCTATTGTGCAGCGCGTTGACACGATCTCAATCCCCATCACACAAACACGAACTGTGTGAGGGCGGTCCGATGCCGACCGAAAACGCCGTGAAAGGACGGCTTTAGTGTGCGGTGCGGGACAGCTCCCGGAAATCTGCGCCCGATGGATTCTGGAAGACCTGCAGATCAAATAACGGTACCACGGCCAGAATGTGATCAAAAATATCTGCCTGGATACTCTCGTAATTGGCCCACACCTGATCGTTGCTGAATACGTAGATTTCAATCGGCAGGCCGTGTTCGGTCGGCTGTAACTGCCGGACCAGGAAGGTCATGTTATCATGGATTTTGGGATGGTTGCGAAGATAGGCCGCCACATACGCCCGGAATGTGCCCACATTGGTCATGTGCCGACCGTTGACAAGATACGTCGTGTCGACTCTGTTTTCCTCGTTGAAGCGCTTCAGCTCATCTTTTTTACGCTGGACGTACTCCGTGATGTACTGGAATCTCGAAAAGCGCTCAATCATCTCGGCATCGCAGAACCTGATGCTGTTCATGTTAATGTATAAGGAGCGCTTGATCCGTCGTCCGCCCGACTCCGCCATCCCGCGCCAGTTTTTGAAGGAGTCGGAAATCAGGGCATAGGCCGGGATGGTGCTGATAGTTTTGTCCCAGTTCTGCACCTTGACCGTGTGCAGGGAAATATCGATGACGTCGCCGTCGGCATTGTACTTCGGCATTTCGATCCAGTCGCCCAGTCGTACCATGTCGTTGCCGGCAATCTGGAACGATGCCACCAGGCCCAGGATTGAGTCCTTGAAAACCAACAGCAAAACGGCGGTCATGGCTCCCAGACCGGTAAGCAGGCCGGTCGGATTCTGGTTGAGACCGGCCGACAGCACGAAGATACCCATCAGTACCCAGACAAAAATCTGCACCAGTTGCACATAGCCTTTGATTGGACGGTGGCGGGCCACCTCCATGGTGCGGTAGACGCCGATGACGGCATTGAGAAAAGCGCTGATGGTCAGACCGCCAACCACCACCATGTAAACAATTGCGGCCCGTCGAATCACTTCCTCGGCGCCGCCGAAGGCCCCGGCCAGGTAGTAAAAGACCAGCGCGGGCGCAATGTGCGCCAGGCGAGGAAGGACCCGATATTCCAGAAGAGCATCGTCCCAGGTAGTACGGGTACGCCGAATGATACGAGAAACGGTCGCCAGCAGAACGCGTTTGACGATGAAGTTGGCTGCGAACGCCAGAATGATAGTGGCCGCCGCCACTACCAGCCAGGTGGTATAGTCGGCCGCCCAGCCCTCCAGTCCCCGATTTACTATCCAGTCCTTTATAAGATCAAACATTGTTCCGTATCTCCTGCGTAAGTCTGTGAAACCGGTACCGGATGTACCCGGTCGCGGGTCACCGAACCAGAGGTACAGGTACGGAACCCACCGGCGCTCGGCAAGTTTTAATAGGTATTGCCGGCTGCATGAGAATGCGGTAGGAAGCGCTATCATGATGTCATTCAACCTTTTTACCTGACAAACCGACAATGAAACGGTAGGATGGACCGGTTAAGGCAAACACGCAAACGATGTCGACTTTCAGTCGACATGACCAGACATATGAGATGGCAGCATGTGCGGAATAGCAGGGTTTTTTCAGGTAGCAGGCACCAAACCACCGGATCGTGAGTTGATCGGCCGGATGGTCAATATCATCCGTCACCGGGGCCCCGATGAGTTCGGGGTCTACATGGACAACAAATGTGTCCTGGGACAGGCGCGGCTTTCGATTATCGATCTCGCCGGCGGCTGCCAGCCGATGTGTAACGAGGACGGCTCGGTCTGGATCACGTTCAACGGCGAAATCTTCAACTATGTCGAACTGCGGCCGGAGCTGGAGAAGCTGGGCCATGTCTTCAAGACCCGTTCTGACACCGAGGTCATTATCCACGCCTATGAGCAATGGGGTCGGGACTGCATGAGCCGGTTCAACGGCCAGTTTGCCTTTGCCATCTACGACCGCAACAGGCAATCGCTGTTTATGACCCGGGACCGCCTGGGGATTCGTCCGGTGTTTTACACGCAGCAAAACGGACGGTTTTACTTCGCTTCGGAAATCAAGTCAATCTTCTGTGATCCGCAGGTAACCCGTCGTCTGGACTACCGCGGCCTCGATGAAATCTTCACCTGGTGGACTACCGCCCCGCCGCGGACCGCCTTTGAGGGAATCAATGAGTTGGAAGCCGGGACCTGGCTTCAGCTGGAAGATGGCCGGATATCCACCGGGCGGTACTGGACAAACGAATTTCCCGAGGTGTTTGACAACAAGCGATCGATCGGCTCCTGGACGGAAGAACTCCGCGAACTACTGATCGACTCCGTGCGCCTGCGGTTGCGGGCCGATGTCCCGGTGGGGTCTTACCTGTCGGGCGGTCTGGATTCCTCGGCGACGACCGCCCTGATCAAACACTTCACGGACACGCGGGTGGAGACATTTTCCGTGGCGTTTACGGATAAGGCCTACGATGAATCCGGGTATCAAACACAAATGGCCGCCCACCTGGGGACCAATCACCATACGGTGAAGTGTGACTATCACGATATCGCCGAGACGTTTCCGAAGGTCATCTGGCATACCGAGCGGCCGGTTGTGCGTACGGCCCCCACACCGTTGTTCTTGCTGTCACG
>JAHIVM010000079.1 GCA_018816665.1 Candidatus Zixiibacteriota bacterium | reverse complement strand
CTGCTACGATTCTGGACCTGCTCGATGCGCAGGTGTCCGTGAAGCAGGCCCAGGTGTCGCTCATCCAGGCTGATCTTGATTTCAACCTGGCGGTTGCCAAGCTTGAGAAAGCCATGGGTAGGCGATAACGATACATGTCGGTGACGGGTAGAGGATACTAAGCGATGAACAAGAAAGCAGTCATCATCATTCTCGGCGTGGTGCTGATAGCCGTTTTCGGCTACCTCAGTCTCAAAGGCGGCGGCGGACATACCACCAAGGTGCAGGCTGCCGGAACCGAACGCCACGATATTGAGGAGAAGGTTTCGGCGTCCGGGCGCATCCAGCCCAAGACCAAGGTGGACATTACGTCCGAGATCAACGGTGAGATCATCTTGCTGCCGGTCCGCGAGGGTCAGCGCGTTACAATCGGCGATCTGCTGGTCGTCCTGGATACCGTGCAGATCAGTTCCGATGTCAACCAGGCGCGCTTCGGCAACGATGAGATACGGGCTCGTCTGGACGGAGCCAAAACGACGCTGGAGCAGAATGAGGAAGAATACCAGCGGCAGGAGCGGTTGTTTGCCAAAGACCTGACGTCGGAGACCGCCTACAAAAACGCCAAGTACGCGTATCTGAATTCCAAGGCGGCGTATGAGGCGATGGAAGCGTCGGCCCGGCAATCGGAGTCGCGCTACGCAAAACAGCTCGACTATCTGTCCAAGGCCAAAATCTCCGCGCCGATGAGCGGAGTGATCACGTATCTCGATGCCGAGGTTGGCGAGATCGCGGCCGCGCAGACCTCGTTCACGCAGGGTCGGACGATCATGACGATTGCTGATCTCAGCATCTTTGAGGTCGAGGTCGAGGTGGACGAAACCGAGATCAACAAGATCAACATCGGCCAGTCGGCGGAAATCGAGGTTGATGCCATACCGGACACTGCTTTCGCCGGCAAGGTTGTTGAAATCGGCAACACCGCCATCATGGCCGGACTCGGGACGCAGGATCAATCGACCAACTTCAAGGTGAAAGTGACCTTCACGGAGCCCAATCAGCGCCTGCGGCCCGGGATGTCTGCTACGGTCGACATCACCACCAATGAGCGCAAGGATGTGCTGGCGATACCGTTCGCATCGATTGTTATGCGGAAGTATGATCTGGACTCGCTGGAGCAGGCGCGGGCCGAGGAGACCTCGGGGCCGGCCTCCTCAAACGAGGTCATGGCGGCCGAAGGCGACGATGAGTCCGCTACCGACAGCGCCAGAAAGACCGACGAGAAGGAGCGCGAGGAACTGAAGGGCGTGTTTGTGGTCCGTGACGGTATCGCCTGCTTTGTGCAGGTTGAAACCGGCGTGGCGGATCAGAAGAACATCGAGGTCACGCTCGGCATCGAAGAGGGAGACAAGGTTGTCTCCGGCCCGTACAAGGCGCTGCGTACGATCAAGGACGGCGATGCGGTGGAAATCACGGAAAAGTCTTCGGGAGGCGATAGTAACTGATGACGCTGATTCACACTGAGAATCTCTGGAAGACCTATCAGATGGGTTCGGAGGAGGTCCATGCCCTGCGCGGCGTGAGTATTTCCATCGAGAAGGGCGAGTATGTCGCCATCATGGGGCCGTCGGGTTCCGGCAAAAGCACGCTGATGAACCTGATAGGTTGTCTTGACACGCCGACTCAGGGCGCGTATACGCTCAACGGCCGGGCCGTGGTGGACATGGATGACAACGAACTGGCCAATATCCGCAATCGTGAGATTGGCTTTGTGTTTCAGACGTTCAATCTGTTGCCCCGGGCGACGTCGTTGCACAATGTGGAACTGCCGTTGATTTACAACGGTACGCCTACGCGCGAGCGAGAGGAAAAGGCCAAGCGAGCGCTGGCCAAAGTGCAGCTGGCCGACCGCATGTCTCACAAGCCGAGCGAATTGTCCGGTGGACAGCGTCAGCGCGTGGCGATCGCCCGTGCCCTGGTTAATGACCCATCGTTGATTCTCGCCGATGAGCCTACCGGCAACCTGGACAGCAAGACTTCGGAAGAAATCATGAGGTTGCTCGACGATTTGCATCATCAGGGGAATACGATTATCACGGTGACACACGAGAGCAGCATCGCCAAGCATGCCCACCGGGTTCTGTCGATTCTCGACGGTCAGATCGATACCGACGAGCGGATCCCGGAAAACGAACGCAACGGATATCATTAGGCGGGACGACGGACCATGATTATCGGTTCGATATTCGGCATTGCCTTTGACGCTATCAGGGCGAACAAGCTTCGTTCGTCGCTTACCCTTGTGGGTATCATCTTTGGTGTGACGTCGGTGATGACCATCATTTCGGCCCTCCAGGGCATGATGGATTCCATCGAAGAGGAAATCAGTGTTCTGGGGCCTTCTACCTTCATGGTTTCGCGCATGATGATGGCGATGTCGGATGAGGAATTCCGCGAGAAAATCAAACGTCGCCCCATCCAGCTTGAAGCGGCGGAAATGATCGCCGAGAATTGCACCCAGTGTGAACGGGTGTCGCCGCGCGTTTTTGCCAGTACCAGGGTGAAGTATCGTGACAAAGCCCTGAGAGATGTCACCGTCATGGGGGGCACCGCCGACTTCATCCATATTGTCGATATGGAAGTGGAGCTGGGTCGGTTCCACTCCTATGAGGACGATTTGTACCGAAGAAGGGTCGTCTTCGCGGGCGCCCAGATAGTTGAGGAGTTTTTTCCCGATGTTGATCCGCTTGGCAAAGAGATAAAGCTCGGGGGAGTCAAATATACCATAATAGGTGTGGCCAAAAAGAAAGGGGAGATGTTCGGCGAAAGTCAGGACGACTTTGTGGTCATTCCCCTCAGCGCCCACATCCGTCAATGGGGGCAGCCGCGTCGAGGCGTTTACCTGACAATCAAGGCCTATTCGGTGGACGTTCTCGAAGACTGCATGGATGAAGTTCGGGTTATTCTCCGTTCGAAGCGTAACGTGCCGTACAACGAGCCGGATGATTTCGACATGATGACGGCCGAGTCGGCCCTGGACATGATCAACCAGTTTACGCGGATAACGCGTTTTGCGCTGGTCGGCATTTCGGCCATATCGCTGGTGATTGGTGGCATTGTGGTGATGAATATCATGATGGTGGCCGTGACTGAAAGGACGCGCGAGATAGGCATCCGGAAATCAATCGGTGCGAAATTCAAGCATATTCTGTGGCAGTTCCTGTTTGAAGCTGTGATCATTACCTTCGCCGGCGGGCTCATCGGGATTGTGTTGGGGTTTGTCATCGCCAAAACTCTGGTGAGCCTCATTGGTATGAGCATCTCGCCGTCGGCTGCCGCGATTATCCTCGGTCTGTCAATTTCAGGCGGCATTGGCCTGATTTTTGGCGTCGTGCCGGCCCTGAAGGCGGCCCGCATGGATCCGGTCAAAGCCCTGAGTTACGAGTAAAGAGATATGATACTTACCCCTGCGGAAATGCGCGATGCCGTTTTGATGGCGATGACATCGGTCAAAACCAACAAGCTGCGTTCGTTCCTGACTATTCTCGGCGTCATGGTCGGCGTGTGGTCGGTTATCGCCATGGCCTCGGTCATCGATGGTTTGAACGGTGCTGCGTCCGAAGAAATCGACAGCATGGGCAACAGCATCATCAGCATATCCCGGTACGATCACGGTATGAACCGCGACCACAGTTCAGAGGAGTACAGAAATCGACCTCCCATTACCGCCGGCGAAGCTGAGGCAATCAAGGCCAATTGCCCGTCGGTCGACGGCGTGGCACCGCGCAACTACTATTTTAAACCCGGTGGCAACGAGGCCAAATACAAGAACCGCAAGTTCAGTCGTCCGAATCTCATGGGCACCTGGCCGGATTACGTCCGCGTGCGCGACAAGGATTTGCAGTCGGGGCGGTTCTTCACCGATACTGACGAGCAGTTCCGTCTCATGGTGTGTGTGATCGGGGCCGATGTTGCTGAAGTCCTGTTCCCCGAAGGCGACCCGTTAGGGCATGATATTCGTGTGAACGGCGATTTGTTCAGCGTGGTGGGGGTGTTTGACCGCGTAAAATCAAACTTCGGCAACGATTTCGAAAACCGGCTTATCGCTATTCCCCTCAGCACGTATCAGAAACTCATCCCCTGGGAAAAGGAACTGGGGCTCGACGCCCGGGCCATATCCCTGGCGCAAATCGATCAGGCCGTTGAAGAAATCACCAGCGCTCTTCGAATTTACCGAAAGGTGCCGTTCAACAAACCGGACGACTTCGCGCTGAGTACGCAGGAGCAGTTTAAGGACAACATCAAGAGTATCACCAACTATATTTATTACGCGATGATCGCTGTTACCTCGATCGGCCTGTTGGTCGGAGGCATTGGCGTGATGAACATCATGCTGGTTTCGGTAACGGAGCGGACGCGAGAGATCGGCGTACGCAAAGCTATCGGGGCAAAACGCTCGAATATCCTGCTGCAGTTTCTCACTGAGGCCATGTCGCTTTCCGGATTTGGCGGTCTGCTCGGTATTGTTGTGGGGCTTCTGACCGGCATGGGTGTCAATCAGCTGGTTGGTTTTCCTTTGTCGTTTCCTATCTTCTGGGTACTAGTAGGCTTCATGGTGTCGGTGTCTGTTGGTCTAATATCCGGCGTGTATCCGGCCTTCAAGGCGGCCCGGCTCGACCCGATTGAGTCGCTCCGCTACGAATAGGCGTCCCGGCCGCCAAAACCTCACTCCCCGACAATCTTTTTTTAGTTTGCGAGGCCTCCGCGCCGTCTATAGTATGGAACCGGATTCCATTCGGCCTGTTTCAATGAGTAGAGGCACCTATGAGTAACCGCAAGCGATACATACTGCCGGTCGTGCTGGCTCTCGGGCTGGCTTTTGCCGCCCCGGCCGAGGCTCAATTTTCCACGCATCATGGCAGTTTTTCGGTTGCCCAGGAGCCCCTTGAAACGGACTGGGCCTGTTTTCTGGCCGATGACTCCGGCCGCCTGCAACTTGAAATCTACTATCAGATATACAACTTCGGCTTCCAGTTTGAGGAGGTCGACGGAGAATTCATTGCCCAGTACGAACTGGTGGTGCATGTTTTCGACGGCGACGACAAGCTGGTCGAATCCAGCAGCCGGGATCGCCAGATCAGAACTCCCAGTCGACTGAAAACAACATCCCGGCTCGACTTCCGGACCAGCCAGGTGTCGGTGGTTTTGCCGCCCGGCAAGTACAAGGTGGAAGTCACGGCGCTGGACAAAGCCAATGATCGCGTGTACCGGAAGGACTTCAAGGTCGAGTTGGAGGATGTCATCCGGGGTACTCCGAGGATGTCCGGCGTGGAGTTTGTCCAGGCCTTCAGCAAGGCGGACTCGGGCGCCAACGTGTTTGCCAAGTCAGACCTGATCGTGGTGCCGTCGGTGACCCGCGCCTACGGGGGCGGGGAAGGTCAGGGGAGACTGCTGTACTACTTTGAGATTTACCCCGGTCAGGACAGCGTGTCAAAGGTGATCGTGGAGACCAAGGTGCGTCATCGGTCCCAGGGCATGTTGTACCGCGACACGCTTCATGTGAACTTCACGGGCGAGACCGTGCGGCAGCTCAGGGAGATTTCACTGGAGTACTTTTCACCGGGCGAGTACGAGCTGGAGATGTCTCTCCGGGGGCGCAGGAACAAAAAACTGCAGGATGCGACCTTCAACTTTCAGGTTCTCTGGACGCTTGAGGGAGTGGTGCGGCACGACTGGAAAACCACTCTGCGCCAACTGGCGATCATCGCGGAGCCGGGCGAACTCGACGGGATGAAAGATCTTGAAGGCATCGAGGAGCGTCGCGACGCCTTCCGCAATTTCTGGCTGGAGCGCGATCCTACGCCGGGGACCGAAGAAAACGAGGCTCTGGACGAATTTTACCGCCGCATACATATTGCGAATCACCATTTTGCGGCTATGTTACGCGACGGGTGGACGACTGATCGGGGGCGTATTTTTATTGAATATGGCAGCCCGGATCAGATTGACGATGTCCCGTTTTCCACCGAGGCCCGGCCGTATCAGATCTGGCACTACTATACGACCGCGCGGTATCTCCGCTTTTTGTTTATTGATGAGAACGAAGATGGTGAATACAGACTGCAATATCCGTATGACGGGCTGAACCAACAGCCCGATTTCTAGAACAGGTTATGAGACAAAAACTACTTATCGTTGTACTGGCGGCGGGGCTTGGAATCGGACTCTCGACGGCAGCGACGGTTGAGGCTCAACAAAACAAGGGTCTGACTGTCCACGCCGGGGCATCGTTTTTCAATAACCCGGCCTTTGATTCCCTCGTACAGGTGGAATTCCCGTTTACGCTGAATCGCGGCGAGTACGAATTCTATCAGCCCGACTCCGCCGACTCCCGGTTGGTCTCGCGTATATACGCGCGACTGGACCTGTTCGGAGTCGATGGCTTACTGGTTGATTCCGCCTCGACCTACTTCGGGGCCGCTGTGGCTACCGAGGCGGAAGCCGCCCGAAAGGATTACAAACTGTTCAACTACCTTGCGATGGGCGTGCGACCGGGCGTGTATTCGGCCCAGCTCCACATCACGGATGTTGTCAGCAAGCGTACGGGGGAGGTCTTTTATGATCGGATCGTCGTTGAGCCGCCGCGCAAGACGGGGCTGATGATCGCCGGCAAGTACCTGGCCTATCGCATTACCAATGCCGGCGATGACGACGCCGCCCGGAGCAGCCGTACCTATCGCAATGGTTACCAGGTATTGTACAATCCGCTCGGATTTTTTGCCCCCGAGGACACGGCGTTGTTTCTCTATTCGGAGATCTACAACCTCGATTATGTCGAGTCCCAGCCGTACAGCATTCAGGTCAGTTTTGCGGCGCTCGATGCCTCGGACGCGGTGCACAAGGACTTCGGCTCACGTGAGCTGTCCAACCCGGGCGAGGCTATCGTGCTGGTCGATGTGTTTGATATCCGGGACTGGCTTCCGGCGTCGTACCGACTGCGCATGATCGCGGTCAACCGGCGAACCGAACAGGCCGATACCACATATCTGCCGTTTCGCATTGTCAGTCCCAGCATGATGGTCGCCGCAGCCGAGGACTACCCGGAGTTTGACCCGTACGATACGCTCAGCCTGGAGATCAAGGAACGCCTCGTGAAGTACCTGCTGACCTCGTCCGAGGAGACGATTCTCCGCTCGCTGACTCCCGAGGGCCGGGAGGCATATCTCAAGCGCTACTGGCAGGATCACGATGAAACCCCCGGCACACCGCAGGTGGAGAATCGCCGCGAGATGATTGAGCGCTACCTATACGCTAACAACTTCTTCTCCACCGACTACGGGGCCAAGGGCAACGGCTGGCAGTCCGACCGGGGGCGGATCTATATGGTTTACGGCCCCTGGGAGGAACGTGACGACATCCAGGCGCCCATGAAAGGCAATCCCTTCCAGGTCTGGTACTACCATACCATCAAGGAAGGTACTATCTTTGTGTTTGAGGAGCAGCACGGGTACAACGACTACATGCTGGTACATTCAAACATGCAGGGCGAAACTTACAGCGATGAGTGGAAAGCGAAACTCGAGGAAGACCTGTACAAGATCTACTAGCTTTTGAACCTTGCTAACCAAAAGAGCCACTTCCGGCAGGGAAGTGGCTCTTCTTATCTTGGGGTTGTTCGGTATCCCAGATAGGGGGCAAAGTCGATACTACTGGCCCGTCGTCTGGGCAGCGCTGGCAGGCGGTTTACGCACCGTGCGTTTGACGGGTACCGTGAACCGGCTGGTCTGTTCGTCGTCCAGCTCAAACGTGAAGGACTTCTCAAACGATTGATCCAGAGCGTCGGCGTTCAGATGAATAATGCCCTCGGCCGACTTACCGGCCTCGATGACTTCGGGAAGCTGAACCGTGGCATAGCCGTAGGGTTCATCGACCAGAGTGACCGTCAGGTTCGTTTCTGAGACATTGGTCAGCGTGAATTTCATCTCATCGCGAACCTTCTCCCCGAACTGAGAGACATCGAGTTTGTACGGCTTGACAATCACCGGGTAGGTCGAGTCGGGACGACGGACCACCTGCGAGATGATGGTGACATTTTTGTCGGGCGGACCCTCGTTTGTCTCAATGCGCGGCCGCTTGGTGATGCGGTTTGTGTAGCGCTTGGTCGAGAATATGATCTCAAGTCTCGTGCTGTCACCGACAGCAAGCACCGTATTCTCAAGCGGTGCCTTCGTGCAGCCTCAGCCAGGTTTCACGTTGAGAATTCTCAACGTGTCATCGCCGGTTGAGTGCAACCAGAACGTATGGGATACATTGGAATTCTGCGGCACGTAGCCGAAATCGAATTCTGAGACCGGAACGGTCAGGCGCGGGGCCGCATTGGCCGAAGCCACTGCGAGCAGCCCGACAAAGAGCAGTGTCGTGATCAGAACCTTTTTCATTGCACCAGCCATTCTCCGTACGTGTTATACTTCAGTGGAAACGTCTTTTATTGTAGTGTCGTTACGGGAGCCCGATAACTGAAGTCCCCCACAACGATTGGAATGGTCAGTCGACGGGGGACCGGCCAATCTCCAGTAAGTTCAACAGTAAACGAACCCTCATAAGGTCCATCAAACTGATCCGTTTTGAGTGTTATGCGACAGTTTTCATGGTTTTGGGCCGGAACCGACTCCGGTAGTTCCAGCTGATACCGTTCGTCCGGCGCGGAAATGACAGTCACTGTCATGGACGAATCCGACAGGTTGGCCATCATAAACGCCCGGTCTATCTGCTCTTCGTCCTGCCCGCCAAACCTCAATCCCTGCCAGGGGACCTCGAACGGCAAGGTGTCGGTATGGACAATCGGTTGTGCGGTCAGGGAGATGCGAAGGGGTTCCGAATCCGTGTTCGGGAATACCAGCACCGTGCGGGAGACGGTCTCCTCGGCCGGCTGGACGCGCCAGGTCAGATCCAGCGGGATGCTGTCACCGGCGGGGATGGTTGAATCCGGGAGCGGGGCAACCAGGCAGAAACAGCCGGTTTTCACCGCATTAATGGTCACGGCGCTGTCGCTCGTGGCCTTGAGCCAGGTTCTGTGGTATACCGTCATACCAGTACCAACCATACCGAAATCGAAATCTGAGTTCTGAATGTGCAGATTCGGTCCGGCAGATATCGAGCCGGCAACGACCATCAGCACAGACAGAACCGCGAGCAGTTTCATCATTGTTATAGCCTAAGTGAAGAACAAATGTTCCCACAATCTGGTAAGGTATTACATTGACGGCAGTTGGTCAAGCGCTTTGCCCGTTTTAGACTTGTCAGCGGGCATTGAATTACCTAGTTTACCACAACTTTAGGACAGGTAAGTACTTGGTATGAATATCGTTGAAACGTTTGATCTGACGAAGATTTACCAGACCGGGATGAAAAAGGGCAACGTGGTGGCGCTCGATGGTGTTTCTCTCGGCGTCGAACACGGTGAGATTTTCGGTCTGCTCGGTCCCAATGGCGCCGGAAAAACCACCATGGTCAAAAGTCTGTTGGGGATCACCAGAGTCTCCTCGGGCGAGGCGCTCATCAATGGTCTGCCGCCTTCAGATCCCCGTTCCCGCGACCGGGTTGGCTTTTTGCCGGAGAACCACCGTTTCCCCAATCATTTGACCGGCATGGGACTGCTCGAATTCACCGGCCGCCTGTACGGGATGAAGCCCCAGGATATTCGCACCCGGGCCGAGTCTTTGCTGCGGCTGGTGGACATGGATAAGTGGGGTGGCACCAAAATTCGTAAGTACTCAAAGGGGATGTCCCAGCGGATCGGGCTGGCCCAGGCCATGATTTGTGATCCTGATCTGATTTTTCTGGACGAACCTACCGATGGCGTTGATCCGGTTGGCAAAATCGAGATACGGGAAACCCTGAAAAGGATCAAATCCGAAGGAAAGACCATTTTCCTGAATTCCCACTTGCTCTCCGAGGTCGAGGCTGTGGCCGACCGGGTGACCATCCTGCTGAAAGGCAAAGTTGTCAAAACCGGTTCAGTGGAATCTCTCACCACTCGCAAGAGTCAATACGACATTGATGCCGATATCGGCAACGAGCGGTTTGTGATTCCCGAGGAGATCGGCAAGCGGATTACCATCACGACCAAGAGTCTCCGGGTGGAACTCAATGACCCAAAATTCATCAACCGTGTGATCGATGAACTTCGTTTGCGCAACATCAATATTCGGGCGGTCCAGCCGGTTACCATGACCCTGGAACAATCATTCTTCGAAGCCGTCAGAAGCGACTCGGGAGAAGCGTCATGAGGGGTATTACCAGAGATACAATCACCGAATTGGTGGATCGCAAGTTGCTGTTCCTGTACGGTGCCGTGGTAATCATAGGCATGCTGTTTGTCGTGCTGTCCGGCCAGATCCAGATGGATATCCACGTTGAGTCTTCCGGTGACGCCGCCATGTTGGACG
>JAHIVM010000078.1 GCA_018816665.1 Candidatus Zixiibacteriota bacterium | reverse complement strand
TGCTGGGATGTCTTCTGCTCACCGCGTGCGATAACGAACGAGTGGACTCTCACCAGAATGTCGCACCCGTTATCACTTCAGCGGATACAGTTGTCGCAATGGAAGACATTGCATTTGTGTATCACGTCACCTTCGAAGATGACGACGGTCCGGATACGATTGTGACGTACCTGGAGTATCCCGATTGGCTGACACATGATGCTGACAGCCTGTTCGGCCTGCCCGGAGATACCGTCACCGACTCGCATATATCAGTGGCCGTCTCCGACGGCTCCCTGGCGGATACGGCCAATGTGCTGCTCCGGATTGTGGCGGTAAACGATCCCCCGCAGATTACGTCGCCGGCCAGAGTCGCGGCCACCGGTGGCATAGCGTTCTCGTACGTACCATCCGCTTCGGACCCCGATGGCCCTGGGCTTGTGACCAGTTTTCCCGTCCGGCCATCGTGGCTGATCACAGGTGCGGACAGCGTTTACGGTGAACCGCCCGACGGTATCCCGGATACGTCGTTTGTGGTAGTAGTTTCCGACGGATTCGCCGCCGACACCCTGCTCGTGCGGATAGACATGGTACCGTGTCTCGCCGTGTATGGAGATACACGCACCGGTCACACTCCGCACAACCAGATCGTGCAGCAGATTCGGGCCGTTCATCCTGCGGCCGTATTCCACACGGGGGATCTGGTCAACGACGGTACCCAGGCCGAGGACTGGGCGACCTTCGGGGACATCACGGAGCCCCTTATTGCCGAATCCGAATACTACCCGTCGCTTGGGAATCACGAACAGCAATCTCAACTGTACTTTGATCATTTTGAATTGCCCGGCAACGAGCAATGGTATGCAGTGGAAAGAAACCGCATACACTTTGTGGTTCTCAACTCCTGCGTCGCCCTGGGCATAGGATCGGAGCAGTACCTGTGGCTGGAACAGGACCTGTCCTCGATTGCAGACCCGATCCTGTTTGTTGCGGCCGTGTTTCACCATCCGCCGTACAGCACCGGGCCGCATGTGGAAGATGAGAAGCATCTGCGGGAGTCAATCGTGCCGCTGTTCCGGCAGTACGGCGTGGATATCGTTTTCAACGGGCATGATCATCACTATGAACGCTCGGTGAGCGACGGTATTCACTACATCATAGCCGGCGGCGGGGGAGCGCCGTTGCGGGATCAGGCGCGCACAAGTCCGAACAGCCTGGTGTACCTGAAGACATACCACTTCTGCAAGCTGTCATCCGATGGCAACCGATTGATTGTCCGGGCTATCGGGATCGATGGTCAGCCGATTGATTCCTTCATCCTGACTTCACAACGTTAACGGGGAGAGATTCAGCGCATGGTTCGCATACTTCCGGCCATGTTGGTCCTGTGGATGTGCACGATTACCGTCGAGGTGGATCACGTTCCTGTCGCGAAACACATGACGAGAATCGACCGGTTCACGCTGGTTGGTACACGAAACCTCATTTCAGACATTGACCCTGTCGGCCCCGACGGTCTGGTGCGAGTTGTTGTGGAAATCCCTGCCGGCACGTGCGATAAGTATGAAGTATCAAAGCCTGAGGGACATCTGTGCTGGGAACTGCAAGACGGCGTTCCGCGAGTTGTGCAGTACCTCCCTTACCCGGGTAACTATGGGATGATTCCGGGGACGTTGCTGGACAAGGATGACGGGGGCGACGGTGATCCTCTTGATGTTCTGGTGGTGGGGCCCATGGTTCCCCGGGGCAGTGTGATTGAGGTTCGACCAATCGCCGTGCTGCGTCTGCTCGATGGCGGTGAGGTGGACGACAAGATCATTGCTGTCGATCCCGCGGCCCCCCTCGGTGCGGTTGCCGGGTTGTCTGAGCTTCAGAGCAGGTATGCCGGCGTAACGGAGATCATCGAGACCTGGTTTACCAACTACAAGGGACCGGGTGCAATCAAATCACTCGGGTGGCAGGACTCGACGAATGCCACCGAGATGTTTGAGTTCGCACGGAAGAACTATCTCAAATCAATTCAAGATAAGTAGGCACAGGCGCCGTCTAGTTACTTGATGTCCCCAGATTGAACTCGAAGAGCAGATTGGCCAGGTTTCGTTCAATCACATCGTACATTCCCTCGGGCCATCCGATCGGGTTGTTCATGATGAAGTAGCGATCCCAGTCCGGTAATCCGGGCAGTTCGCCCGTGATTCTTGTGAATACATCGAGTGGAATCTCGGCCAGAATTCGGATACGTTGCGGCCTGTCGGTGATATCGGTGATACGCTGATCGGTGACCGTCATGCCAAACCCCCTTGGTCCATGCAGGTTGCTTATTGTTGTGTGCGGCCTGGCTGATGCTGCCTTGCCTGTCCTACCCCTTCATATCGGCGCAAACGCTACTGCGGTAAACGGCGGGAATCGGGAAACTTTGCGAATCTCCCCGACGTAGACTGTCTATTTAGTGGCTTTGCGACGGGTTTCTTCGTACTTTCTCTTCCCGGAGAAAAAACTGATGGCGGAAGTAACGGCAAAACAACCCACTGACTATACGGAAGGCTCCGTTGTCGGGTCAATCCTGAAAATGGGGCTGCCGTCCATGTTTGGATTCCTGGCTCAGCACATCTATGCCATGGCGGACATGTATTGGGTTTCGCACCTGCCGGGCGCCGAGTCCGGAGTCGCTGCCATCACGTTTTTCAATAATCTGATGTGGATGCTGTTTGCCTTCAACTCGCTGGTTGGTCCGGGATCGGTGGCTGTTATCTCCCGACGGTACGGGGAGAAGGCGTACGATCAAGCGGAGAAGGCGATCAAAGAGACCCTGCTGCTGAAGCTGTTTTTTGGCGGCGCCCTGGGCATAGTCGGTCTGTTGTTTCTGCCGCAGATGCTTCAGGTGCTGGGGGCCGAGGAGGAGACGCTTGCCCTGGGGACTTCATACGGACGGATTATCCTGTTCGGTCTGCCTATCATGTACGCGACTTATTCGGTGTTTACCGCTCTGCGAGGAATAGCCAATCCGAAGTGGGCCATGGCCCTGATGATCGGATCGAATATTCTCAACCTCAGTCTTGACCCGATTTTTATTTTTGGATATCTGGGACTCCCCGCTTTTGGTATCGACGGCGCCGCGTATGCGTCCGTGCTGAGTTTCTGTCTGACCTTCACAATCGGGATCATTCTTTTCCGGACTCGCTACACCAATGTGCGCCTCCACCTGATAGGAAGAGTACCGGTGAGTATTTCCTCGATGTGGACGATCGTCAAGATTGGTATCCCGGCCTGGCTGGGTGAACTCTCGTTTTCCAGTTCACGACTTCTGATAACGCCGATCGTGGCCAGTTTTGGGACGGCAGTGGTCGCCGCCTATGGCGTTGGCATGCAGGTGTTCTCTTTTGGGATTATGTTGCTGGTTGGTATAGGTCTGGGATTATCCTCGCTGATCGGACACAATCTTGGCGGCAACAAACCGGAACGGGCCAAACAGACCGCCGACCGGGCACTGGTCCTGGGCATTGGCCTGATGACCGTGCTCGGCGTTATCTCGTTTATTTTTGCCGAATTGTACATGTCGCTGTTTTTTGAGAATCCTGAGACGATAGCTTGCGGTGTTGAGCTCATCCGGATCGGAGCTATTGCCTTCCCGTTCTGGGGTCTGTTCATAATGCTCGAGCAGATTCACAGCGGCGTTGGACTGAATATGCCCATGATGATCGTAAGCGCCATTCATTCCTGGGGCTTGCAGGTGGCCCCGGCTCTTCTCGTAACGCAAGTTCTGGGCATGAATCAAACGGCTGTGTGGTGGGTGCTGACAATGGCCGGAGTGGTGACCTCGACCTGCTTCTACGCGTATTATCGCAGGGGCCGTTGGCTGACCCACAAAGTGTAGCAAGTACCGGGAGAGACGCATGGATGTTCTTATCGTTGGCTCAGTGGCGCTTGATACGATCGATTCCCCGCACGGTCATGTCGACCGGGCACTGGGCGGATCGGCGACCTACGGCGCCGTGGCCGCCTCGCATTTCGCAACGCCCGGCATTGTTGCCGTGGTCGGGGCAGACTTCGACGCCAAACACACGCGTCTTCTAAAAAACCGCGGGGTGGATCTGACCGGCCTCCAAATAGACACGTCAGGCAAAACGTTTCACTGGTCGGGCTACTACGAAGGGGACATGAATCAGGCCTTTACGAGATCAACCGACCTGAACGTTTTTGCCTCATTCACACCTGTTATTCCCACCGCATACCGTCACGCCCGTGTCGTTGTCCTCGGCAATATACAGCCGTCGCTTCAACTGGAGGTTCTGCGCCAGGTAGCCCAGCCGAAAGTGGTCATTTGTGATACCATGAATTTCTGGATAAACTCCCGGCCGGAACAACTCCGTGAGGTGTTCCGGAAAGTGGATGTGATATGCATTAACGATGCCGAGGCCTGCCAGTTCTGCGGTACTCATTCGTTGCCGGCGGCAGCGCAGAACCTTCTGAAGCTTGGACCGTCGCGAGTTATCGTCAAACGCGGTTCCCACGGTGTGTCGATGTTCAGTCGTGATAGTTTTTTTGCCCTCCCTGCGATACCCCTGCTGAAGTTTAGGGATCCTACCGGCGCGGGAGACTCCTTCCTGGGCGGCCTGGCCGGCTATCTGGCACGCTCACGAGTGCTGAACGATAACGCCTACCGTCGCGCCCTCGCCGCCGGAACGGTGCTGGCCTCGTATTGCGTTGAGGACTTCAGCTGTCGACGTCTGATAAGGATCACGGTCGCCGATATCAACGCTCGGGCGGCACTGCTTCGAGAGGCCACGCGCATGCCGGGGCTGTCAATTCGGTAGCCGCATCGGGACCATGGCAGACGCCCTCAGTCAGGAAACCAATGCAACCCAGCTACTTCTTTCTGTGTTATGGTGACATATGCCCTGTCGGATTTTGAGAATTGAATATGGAGCATTGGCAACGATTGCCTTACTATTGATCCTATGATGAGTACCGTGACCGGCACCCTGGCAGCATCGTTGAAACAGCGCATTCTCGTTTTTGACGGCGCCATGGGAACCATGATTCAGTCGTACCGGCTTGAGGAAGCGGATTTCCGCGGCGAACGATTTGCCAACCATGTCTGCGACCTCAAGGGCAACAATGATATTCTGTCGTTGACCCGGCCCCGGATCATCCGTGAGATCCATGCCGCTTACCTCGAGGCGGGTGCGGACATTATCAGCACCAATACGTTCAATGCAACCTCGGTGTCACAGGGGGACTATGCCACGGCCGATGCGGTGTATGATATCAACCTGGCCGCGGCTCGACTGGCTCGTGAGGCGGCCGATGAGTTCACCGCGCGGCAACCGGACAAACCCCGGTTTGTGGCCGGATCAATGGGCCCGACCAATAGAACGGCCTCAATGTCCTCCGATGTCAACAACCCGGGGTTCCGCAATACAACCTTCGATGATTTGCGTGAGGCTTATGGAGAACAGGCGAGAGGGCTGATCGACGGCGGCGCAGATATTCTGCTGGTCGAAACAGTGTTTGACACCCTGAATGCCAAGGCTGCACTATTCGCGGTCAGGGAAGAGCTTGATTATCGCGGTCTGGATTTGCCGATATGGGTGTCGGGGACTATCACCGATGCTTCCGGTCGTACTCTGTCCGGTCAGACCACGGAGGCCTTCTGGCTTTCAATCCGGCACGCCCGACCCCTCTGTGTGGGCCTGAACTGCGCCCTGGGGGCCGATTCGGTGCGACCCTATGTGGAAGAGCTCTCGCGCGTGGCCGATACGTTTGTGTCGCTTCATCCGAATGCGGGTTTGCCCAACGAATTCGGTTTGTACGATCACAGCCCGGAATACATGGCCGGGATTATCGGTCAGCTCGCGCGGAACGGCGATGTGAACATTGCCGGCGGTTGCTGCGGGACAACACCGGCCCACATTACAGCTATTGCTGAAGCCGTCGCGGGACTGGCCCCCCGTGAGATACCTGTTCTTGCGCCGTACTGCCGTTTGAGCGGTCTGGAACCGCTAACCATCCGTCCCGATTCGTTGTTTGTGAACGTGGGAGAGCGCACCAATGTCGCCGGCTCGGCGAAGTTCGCTCGTTTGATTCGCGACGACGACTACGAAGAGGCTCTGGGGGTGGCTCGCCAGCAGGTGCACAACGGCGCCCAGATCATTGATGTCGGAATGGACGAGGCCATGCTGGATTCCCGGGCTGCCATGGTGAAGTTTCTGAACCTGATCGCCGCCGATCCCGATATCGGCCGGGTGCCCATCATGATTGATTCGTCGCGCTGGGACGTCATCGAGGCCGGGCTGAAATGCATCCAGGGCAAGGGGGTGGTGAACTCCATCAGTCTGAAGGATGGCGAGGACGAGTTTGTCAGGCGGGCGAAGCTCATTCAGCGCTATGGTGCGGCGGCGGTGGTGATGGCCTTCGACGAGGCCGGACAGGCTGATTCGCATAAGCGAAAACTGGACATCTGTACTCGTTCCTACCGCGTGCTTGTCGACACCGCCGGATTTCCGCCCGAGGACATCATCTTTGACCCCAATGTATTTGCCGTTGCAACCGGCATTCCGGAACACAATCAATACGCTCTGGCATACATTGAAACATGTAAGGCTATTAAACAAACATTGCCGCATGCATTGGTTAGCGGTGGTGTAAGCAATCTTTCGTTCTCGTTCCGGGGCAACAACGCCGTACGAGAGGCTATGCACTCCGTGTTTCTGTATCATGCCATACAGGCCGGAATGGACATGGGGATAGTCAATCCGGGACAACTGGCGGTGTATGAAGAACTGCCTGCCGATTTGCGCAAGGCCGCGGAGGACGTCATTCTGAATCGCTCCGATGAGGCCACCAATGTGCTGACCGATATGGCCCGGCACGTCAAAACCACCAGGGAACGAAACAAAGAAGACCTGGGCTGGCGCGACAAGGACGTGATCAAACGTCTGGAGCACGCCCTGGTGAACGGCATCACGGAGTATATTGAGGCCGATACAGAGGAGGCCCTTGGTACCCTGGACGACCCGGTGCGGGTTATCGAAGGCCCCCTGATGGACGGCATGAATGTTGTAGGAGATTTGTTCGGGTCGGGTCGCATGTTTCTGCCGCAGGTGGTCAAAAGTGCCCGGGTGATGAAAAAGGCGGTGGCGTTTCTTACGCCCTATCTCGAAGCTCGCAAAGCCGGCGGTGAGGCCACCAACACGCCGACGATTGTCCTCGCCACAGTGAAGGGCGACGTTCACGATATCGGCAAGAATATTGTCGGGGTGGTACTTGCGTGCAACAAGTACGAGGTCGTGGACCTGGGCGTCATGGTCCCGGCAACTACCATTCTGAAGAAGGCTCGCGAAGTCAACGCTGACATCATAGGCTTGTCCGGTCTGATTACGCCATCGCTTGATGAGATGGTGCAGG
>JAHIVM010000077.1 GCA_018816665.1 Candidatus Zixiibacteriota bacterium | reverse complement strand
TCAAGCTATCGACCGAGCCCTTGCCTGCACCGGATTCGGTGAGTACATCGATATGGACAGCCTGACTGACCTGGTGACGGTCACGACCGTCACCACAATTGATACCACCACCCCGTTTATACACGATCAGGTCAACAACCGTCGGGCGTGGAAGGTGAGTTTCAGTAGCGTGACTTTAACATACTGGAACACAACGAAGTATGTAGTGGACGAGGAGACACCGCTGCGAAGTTTCGACGTTTACGTTGATTCTGCTAGCGGCCGATTCCTGAAGGCCGTGTCACGGTCTGCAAACTACAATGGTGCTGCCATACGAAAAGCCAATTGGCTGTTGGCAGAGGCTTCCCTTAACAGAAGATCGCAGTGCTACGTTGGCCTCCTGGATGAACCGCCACCGGTCACGTTGGCCGATGCGCTTGACAGCGCCAAGTTCTGCGACGTACCAGGTGCGATGGCAATCGTTGCAGTATGTGTCCTCCTTAGCTATCCAGCCGTCGATAGCGCGTTTCCCGTATGGGATCTGCACATGTACGGGAGCGACAACATAGGTCAAAGCGAGGATTGGGCGGTTGGGAAACCAGCATACAAGACCAACCACATGAGGGTTGTCATCAATGCCCGTACCGGAGCATTTATGTTTGCGAGTAACAGCCCGGAACCGGAATAGCGTTTTGCAGGCCACCCGAACCGATGCAGACGGTGTGCGACCGGGCAGGTCTCAACAGCAGCGGCAATGCGTTGGCAGGTTTGTGCTCGACTGTGATTTGGATGTAATCGAGCTATCGGCCCGGGGAGACCTGCCCTGCGGGGGGGCGTTGTGCCAAATGCAAATCCCACCGGGGACGGGCCTGTTGAGAAAGTCGATGTTGCCCGTAGCGAACAATAAGTCATGGTGAGCCTGTCGAACCATGACCACTGACTTGCTTGAACTTGCGAGTCATCCTTCGACAAGGATGACTTGACTGGTCGCCCTGGGATTTTTCAACATGCCCGGGACGGGCGGGCCACCGGACCGAAGACATCCCCCTCGAACAAGCTTGAGGGGGCAGCCCGACCTGAGTAGCGAGTCGCCAGGCCACCCGGCCCGGTGGATTGTACTGTGCCCCCGGCCGACTACCGGACAATCCTAGTCCAGACGGGCTTCCAGAATACAACGAGTCAGGTCATCGGGCCGATCGGTACCAATTCGGTACTGATTGCCATTCTTCATTTTGATTTCGACCGCATCGAGACCGTTGACACAAAAAAGCCAGCCGTCCGGAGTTAGACGAATGCCCCAGCCGTACCACCATTTGTTTCTCACCGGACGACAGGCCGCTATGTCTGACAGTCTGAATCTGAGTCTGATGAGACCAACTCCAAAGCGAAGTCGCAGGTGGGTCTCGTCGACCGATACGCGAAGCCAGGCAAACAGCATCAGAAGCAGCAGGATAACGCCCGCCACCGCCAGGCTGGCGGTGTGCCCTCCGGACAACCAGAATCCACCGGTGACCAAAATGCCGGCCAGTCCTCCGGACCACACGAGCCAGTGAGCGCTTTGCGTGTGATCAAACCGTGTATGCATCGCTTTCCGACCCCTATATGAGGGTTTTGTACGGATCCAACAGAAACATATTATGGCGTATGATAGATGATATTTAGATATAATGGAAAACGATAACGGCCGCAACCAGCCAAATATTCTGATCGCGGCCGTTATGCTGTCTGAGACTATACTATTTCGACAAGCTCAATCTCGAAAGTCAGCTTTTTGCCGGCCAGCGGATGGTTGGCATCCAGCGTAACCTCTTCACCCTCAAGCTTGGTAATAACCACATCCACCGGGTTGCCGTCGGGACGCTGCATTTCAAAATGCTGCCCCACGGCGGGTTTCACATCGGGCGGGAAGTGCTTGATATCCACGGTTGCGATCAACTCCTCGCGCACCGGACCGTAGGCGTTTTCCGGTTCAATCGACACGGTTTTCGACGCCCCTACCGTCATACCCATGACCCCGCTTTCAAAACCGGGGATCAAACCGCCTTCGCCCAGTGTGAACTCCAGCGGTTCGCGCTCGCGCGACGTGTCAAACACGGTCCCATCGTCGAACGTGCCGGTATAGTGAACTTTTACCTTATCCCCGTTTTTCGCCTCACTCATCCTGATCTCCTCAGATCCTGGGTTGCTCGCCGGGCAACAAAAAGGGCGGTACCGAACAGCACCGCCCCAACAATCCGGCAACTTCTTGCTCGTATCTAGATTTACGTCCCCATCTGCCACGAGGCAAGGTATTTCTTCTGTTCCGGGGTCAGGCGGTCGATACTCACCCCCATCGACTTAAGTTTCAGCCGCGCAATGTCGTCATCAATCTTCTCCGGCACCACATACACCTTGTGTTCCAGTCGATCATGATGCTTTACGACATATTCTGCCGCGAGAGCCTGATTGGCAAAGGACATATCCATAACCATCGCCGGGTGTCCCTCGGCCGCCGACAGGTTGATCAGGCGACCCTCGGCCAGCAGGCAGATCTTCTTTTTGCCGATAGTGTATTCTTCCACATTGGCTCGCAGGGTGCGAACCCGGGAGGCGGCTTTTTTGAGAGCCGGGATGTCGATCTCGACATTAAAGTGCCCCGAGTTGCAGATGACGGCGCCGTCTTTCATCTTTTTCGCATGTTCAAGACGGATGACATGGATATCGCCGGTCAATGTGATAAACAAATCACCCAGCGGCGCCGCCTTGGCCATCGGCATCACCTGGAACCCATCCATGACCGCCTCGATCGCCTTCACGGAGTCGACCTCGGTAACGATCACGTTGCCGCCCAGCCCCTTGGCCCGCATGGCAACACCGCGCCCGCACCAGCCGTACCCGGCGATAACCACCGTGGAACCGGCAATCAGCATATTAGTGGCCCGCAGGACACCGTCGATTGTCGACTGCCCGGTGCCATAGCGATTGTCAAAGAAATGCTTCGTTTTCGAGTCGTTGACCGCGATAACCGGGTATTCCAACGCCTTTTCCTCGGCCATGGCTTTCAGGCGAATCACGCCGGTGGTGGTTTCCTCGGTCCCCGCCAGAACACCGGGCAGCAGTTCGCGACGATCCTGATGCAGGGTCGACAGCAGATCAGCGCCGTCGTCCATAGTAATATGCGGTTTGACATCCAATGACTGATTGATGTGTTTGTAATACAGCTTGTTGTTTTCGCCGCGCACGGCAAACACCGATACGCCGTACTCTTTCACCAGCGCCGCCGCTACCTCGTCCTGTGTGGACAGCGGATTGGAGGCACACAGCGTACAGGTCGCGCCGCCGGCTTTCAGAGTCCGCATCAGATTGGCGGTTTCAGTGGTGACGTGCAGGCAGGCTGCGATATTTATGCCCTTCAGCGGCTTCTCTTTTTTGAATCGCTCCCGGATCAGTCGCAGCACGGGCATGGACCGCTCCGCCCATTCAATCCGGGCCTTGCCATCGTGGGCTAGTTTCAGGTCGGCGATATCTCTTTTTATTGCCATCGTATCATGCATCCTTTGCCAGTGTTTCCGCCATGTCCGTCTTTTCCCATGTGAAACCCTCTTCCTCCCGGCCGAAATGGCCGTAGGCGGCGGTGCGACGGTAGATTGGGCGCCGTAGATCGAGCCTTTCGATAATCCCGGCAGGCGTCAGGTCAAAGTGCTTACGGACCAGTTCGGCGATTCGATCCTCGGACACGTTGTTGGTTTTGTCGCAGAAAATCGTCACGGAAACCGGTTCCGCCACGCCGATCGCGTAGGCCAACTGCAGCGTGCACTTGTCGGTCAGTCCCGAGGCCACCACGTTTTTGGCAATGTACCGGGCCATATATGCCGCCGAACGATCGACTTTCGTCGGGTCTTTCCCCGAGAACGCGCCGCCGCCGTGCGAGGCCATGCCGCCGTAGGTATCTACGATTATCTTGCGTCCGGTCATGCCGGTATCGGAGACGGGTCCCCCAATAACAAATTTGCCGGTGGGATTAACCAGGAAACGGGTCCGCTTGTCTATGAGGTCCCCGGGGATAATCGGCACCACGACGGCATCGATGATTTCCTCAATCGACTTTTTCGTGATCTTTTTTTTGTCACGAGCCAGAATGGCCTCGGTGTGCTGGGTAGAGAGTACCACGGTATCTACGTGCCCCGGCTGGCCGTCCTCGTACAGCACAGTCACCTGCGCCTTGCCATCGGGACCCAGGTACGGCAGGGTGTGCTTTTTGCGAACGGCGGCCAGTTGACGTGTCAGGTTGTGGGCCAGCATAATCGGCAACGGCATCAGTTCCCTGGTCTCTTTGCAGGCATAGCCCGACATCAAGCCCTGATCTCCGGCACCGCCGACATCCACGCCCTGGGCGATATCCGGCGACTGGGAGCCGATTGCATTCAGGATCGCACAGGTATTATGAGTGAAGCCGTAGGCCGGATCAGTATAGCCGACTTCTTTGACAATTCGACGCACCAGACCGTTGATATCAACATACGCTGAGGTAGTAATTTCACCGCCGACAATTACAAGACCGACCGTCACAAACGTTTCACAGGCCACTCGGCCTTTAACATCTTTTTCAAGAACGGCATCCAGCACGCCGTCGGAAATCTGATCGGCCAGTTTGTCCGGGTGACCCTCGGTCACGGATTCTGACGTAAACAGAAAACTT
>JAHIVM010000076.1 GCA_018816665.1 Candidatus Zixiibacteriota bacterium | reverse complement strand
TTCTCCGATTGATAGTCCATCAGCTTGAGGATGTGGAAACCAAAGCGTGAGGTGATGGGACCCCGCAGTTAGCCGGGCGTGGTCCATCCCGTAACTGTGCTGACGAAGTCGGGCGGCAGTTGGTTCACGGCAAACCAGCCCAATTCGCCTCCCTGAGCCCGGGTGCCATCGTCGCGGGAGAATGTTTTGGCCAGCTCCGCGAAATCAGTCACGGCATTGAGTTCGTTAATCAGCGAGTCCGCCAGGGCAAGGGTTCGGACGGTATCCTCGGCCGACGGTAATATCTCGAGAAGCAGGTGCCGAAGGTGCAGCCGATCGCCGCGTTTGCCCTCGCACTTGATGACATGATAGCCGAATTGGGTTCGAATGACGCCTGAGATATCACCCTCTGAAAGTTTGAAGGCGGCCCGTGCAAATTCATCGACCACGTCCTCGCGCGCCACAAATCCCAGGTCACCACCGTTCGCCCCCGCGTTGTGCGATGAATACCGGGAGGATATCGTGGCAAAGTCAGCGCCGTCGATGATACGTTTTCGAAGATCGGTCGCCAGGGCCTTCACCGAGTCTTCCAGCACCGCAGCAGGTTCCACTTTGAGCAGAATGTGAGCCAACTGGGCGGCCTCGGGCTGGGCGGGAATGGAATCACGGTACTGCTGGAAAAACTGTTCCGCCTCGTAACGAGAAATGGATACGCTGTACAACTTTTTCTGGATGAATCGCTGGCGCAGGAGGTTGTTCCGGATGTCTTCCTGGTACCGGCGTTCCAGGGCACGAAGCGTCAGGCCTTCGAGCGACAGGGCCTGCAGGAACTCCTCATTGGACGCAAAGTTGCCGGCGACGCGGGCAATCTGGTCATCGAGAGCCTCCTGCACTTCTTCTTCGCGAATCTGGATGGAAGTGTCGGTTTTGGCCTCCATGAGAAACAGGCGATCCGAGATCATCTGATCCAGAACTTCCTGCTGGAACTCTTTGACCTCGGCCTCGCTCTGGGGGCGACGACCGGTCTGGAAGGCAACCATCTGAATCTCGCTGGCCAACTCCGAGGCCAGGATAATCTCATCTCCAACCACGGCGGCGATGCGATCAACCGTCTCCGGTTCGCCAAGCACGTTGCCGAAACAAATCAGCACCGCCATGAGTGTGCCGCTGACAAATACGACGAATCGTCGATGCATTCAGGCCTCCTGCCTATGGACGCGCGGTAGCGGTAGTGTCCACCGCCCCATACCTTTCCCGATCGATTGACTCCCAGAGGACATCCTCGTTGACGGTGCACTTGGTGATGGCCTTCTGTTCGTCCACCCAGGTCCTGAAAGCCTGTGCCTTGCTCTCTTTGACCAGCAGGCCGTAAATGTCGCGCTTGACTTCCAGGAAATCGCGTTGCGATTCCGGCTGACGATCCACCGGATAAAACACCGAGTATTCTCCAAACTTCGTTCGCACCGGCCCGCCGATTGAACCAATGGGGGTTTCCCATGCCACGGCAAAAATGTTGGGGAACCATTTCTCTTCGATGTATCCCAGATCCCCGCGAGAGCGCTGTTTGCCCTTGCGTTGTGTGACTTCCGCAGCCTTGTCGCGGAAGGCCTCAAGCGAACGTATTTTGGACAGCTTCTGCGCCTCCATTTCGTCTTTGACCAGGATCTCATACAGATGGATACGGGCCGGAACGGTGTACTCCTCGATGTGTGCGTCGTAATAGGCCCGCATGGCCTCTTCATCGGGAGGCGGCGGTACCGGCAGTGAATCATAATGCATCACATCGGCCATGGTGTATTCCTTGAAGAGGTGCATTTTGCGGGCAAACCGGTCACTGTTCTCCAATCCTTCGCGACTGGCTTCATACGCCATGATATCGGTGAGCAGCAGTCTGAAGATGGTATTCTGGAGCGAGTCGTACATGTCAAAATCCGGCCGGTACTGCGCCGGCAGTCTCTTGCGAGACATCAGGAGATACTCCATGAGCGACACCTGACCGCCTTCCCAGGTAGCCAGTACGAGTTCGCGCTCGTCACGATCCAACTGCTTTTCGTCGAAGTCGCTTTTCGGCACGTTGTGGAGCAATTGTGGAGGATAAAGCTCGAGGCGCTTGTGCAGCACATAGTCAGCGACCGATCTGTCTATTGTGACGGGGTACTTTCCCTGTATGCCGCGATAGTAAGCATCGGTAATACGCGCCGATTTCCGTCGGAGAATCTGATTTTCGATAGAGTACTTCATTTCCTGGTACGGCTGCTTCATCTCGTTGGGCCGTTTGTCCGCCAGCTTAATGATGTGGTATCCGAACGAGGACTTCACGGGCGGAGAGATTGCTCCGACTTCCATCGCAAAGGCAGCCTCCTGAAACTCATCGACCATGCTGCCCCAGGTGAAATAGCCCAAATCGCCGCGGTTTTTCTGCGCCCCCGGGTCGATCGAGTACTCATAGGCCAGTTGCTCGAAGTTGGCGCCGCTCTTCAGCTTCTCGAACAGCATATTGGCGGTGTCTTCACTCGGCACCAGGATATGCATGGCGCGGATCTGGTAGTCCAGATGATTGTAGAAGTCCTTGATTTCAGCTTCAGAAACGGTAATCTGCGGTTCAATGTGCTTCTGGTACAGGGCATCGAGCAGAAACTGGGGTTTGTTTGCAAGGACAACCCGGGCCACTTCCTCCAGTTGATCGATGTTCTTCTCGTAGGCCGCTTTGACGAGCAAGCGGACCGCAATCATGCTGTCGAGTGCCGCCCGCTTGGTTTCGAACTCGTTTTCGGCCGAATTGAAGGTGATGCGGAAGTTCTGGAGGTATTCGTTGAAATCCTCCAGCGTGATGACCTCGTCTCCCACCGTCGCCAGAGTCGGGCTGCCCGATTTACCACAACCGATGACCAGACAGGCGCCGACAGCAGCCAGAAGTATCAACAAACCCATGAGCAGTTTCGTTTTCATTCCGTCATATCCTCCAAAACGTGGTGCATTTCATTGTACCGCATACGGCAAGCCAGGTTCCGCCGATCTCGCGCCCCGAATCGATGTATATAACAAATAATCAAGGAGTTGCCAAGTCGTTTCGCCTGAGCTACTCGTAGTCAGACTCGAGGTAATCCTGAGTCATCGACTGACGACTCAACCTCTGACTCAGCTTTTTGGAGAGTTCCAGGGCGGAGTTCTCGCCATACACTTTGAGCATATGGTTCATGGCGATAACCTCGGAAATAACCGTAATATTTTTGCCCGGAGAGATGGGGACATACAGGATAGGAATGCGCACACCCAGAATGGTGGTGGTTTGTTCTTCTATACCAAGCCGTTCATAGTCAACCGTTTCCGACCATAAAGTCAGGCGCACTTCCACCTCGATACGCTTCTGCAGACGGATAGCCCGGATACCGAAAAGCTCTTCAATGTCGATAATGCCCACCCCCCGGATCTCCATATGGTGGCCGAGCAACTCCGAGCTGTGACCCATGAGGACATCGGGTGCCACCCGTGTGACCTTGACCACATCGTCGGCCACCAGCCGATGACCGCGTTCGACCAGGTCCAGAGCCACCTCGGACTTCCCGATCCCCGACTTACCGGTATACATCAGTCCGACACCGTAAACATCGACCAGGGTCCCATGGAGGTTAGTCGAGGGGGCGAAGATATGATCGAGATATGCCTTCAAACGGGCCGAAACGTCGGCTGTCCCCAAACGACTCAGAAACAGTGCCACGCGATGCCCCTGGGCGGACTCAAGAAAAGGGGCGGGGGGGGTAAGTCCCTTGGCCACAATCAACATGGGGATGCCGCTGCTGAGAATCCGGTCGGCGATCTCGGTTTGCTTGGCCTTATCCAACTTCTCGAGATAGGCAACCTCGGTCTCCCCGAGCACCTGGATCCGTTCGGCGGGGAAACGTTCGTAGTGTCCGGACAGCGCAAGACCGGGGCGGTGTATCAAGGGGACCGATACTTTGCGGTGCAGGCCTTCCTCACCACCGGCGACAAGAGTCAATTCCAGATCGCGCTTGCGCGCCTGATACAGTTTCTCAACAGTGATGTCATCCATAATGGCCCCAATATACTGGTGTTCAACGGATTGGTGCAAGCGCGTTTTCCCCCGCCCAAGCCGCCTTCACGACAAAAAAAGACCCCGCGTCCTGCGGGGCCATTACAATAACAAAAAGGCTCAATCCTTGAGAATGATCGCCCGCTAGTGGAGTTCCTCGCGCAAATCTTCGAGTTCCTCCTGGAGGTCTTTCAGCTCATCGCGCAGGTCATCCATCATGTCTTCATATTCATCGGAATCGATCGTGAAGCCGTGTTGACCGATGCTGTAGTTCATGCCGCGAAGATGAGGGGTCCGGATATTTATGTTTGGTATATCCGGGATATTAATGATAATCGGGTCAAGGGAGCCATACATACCGTCATCCCGGAGCGCCAACGTGACATCGATCTGCATCGGCTTGCGATCCCGCAGAATGTCGATTTTGGCGACATCACCCTCGTTCATGTCGTGCACGACGTCGCTGACATCCTCGGTGTATTCAATCTGTTCGCCGTTGATGCCCACGATGACGTCGCCGGCTTTCAGGCCGGCTTCCTCGGCGGGAGAGTCCTCGACTATTTCAGTGATCAACACTCCGCCGTGCTTGGCTGCAAAAAACTCCGCGAGCTGTTCGTTGAGTTCATACATGACCACGCCGATATACGGGCGCTCATCGGCCCAGGAGTACGAATTGAAGAACTTGTTTTTCTGCGACGAGTAGTGTTTCCGGGCCTGGCTGTTTTTGCTGCGTTCGCGGAGGTTACCCAGCCAGGACCAGGAGCTGGACGATGACGCCGTGCGCCGGCCCAGGGTGACATCGACTTTCTGCTCTTTGCCGTCGCGGATCAGGGTGACAGTGACCTTGTCGCCCGGGCGATGGTCCAGGATGATATCTTCGAGATTGTCGTCATCGGTGACTTTGGTATCGCCGACGGCGATGATGACGTCATCCTCGGTAATACCGGCTTCATCGGCCGGAGAGTCATCGATAACCTCGTTGACGATAGCGCCCTGGTTGGATGACAGCTTGAAGGACTTGGCGATATCCCGGTCGACTTCCTCGGTGTACACGCCGAGCCATGCCTTGCGGCCTGTTTTGGCCAGGGCGATCCCGGCCCCGATCGCCAGAATCAGCGTAACCATAAGGGTTATTTTGAGATATCTGTTCATGACTACCTCCCTGAGAGGGTTAGAAACGCTTTTCCATCTGGTATACTCTTACGTATGGCGGGCCGGCATGTTGCACGGAGGTGGCAGGTGGGAGTAAGTGGTTGAGGGGCAACGTGGGACCACTCGGATTGGCCGCAGGGGCGGGTGGGGGTTGAGTTTTTTGGGAGATGGGGCAAGAGGGCTAAAAAACATTGACAAGGGACCGAAAAGAATTATACTACTGGCCGTTTCGCGAGTCGAGGCGGACATTATTGAGAAGACTTACACTCCCCTGTAGCTCAGTTGGTAGAGTCCGCCGCGGGCGGATTAAGCAGCGGGTCGGCAGGGAGTACGGACATACCGCTTCACAAGTTGAAGCGCCCATAGTTTGAAGATTTACACTCCCCTGTAGCTCAGTTGGTA
>JAHIVM010000012.1 GCA_018816665.1 Candidatus Zixiibacteriota bacterium | reverse complement strand
GCACGCCGCAACTGCTGGTGTATACCGAAGATGAGCGCAACTGGATGCTAAGCCCGTCCTTCGAAGTCCTGGGGGTATTGCTGTCGGGCAACTACTTCGAGGGGACAACACTGTTGCCGAAAAGCCTGGACTGTCCGTTCCCCCTCATCCTCAGCACTAACCAAGGCATAGAGACGTATTTCCTGCGCCCGCACAGGACTGAGTTTGTGACCATCTTTTTCCGGCACCCGTGGCTGGCGGCGCTGGCGGCGTTTGTACCGATGGCACTGATCGCAGGGTTGATCGGATTCTACAGTCTGCGCATTCGTCAGAAGAATCGCACAATCAGGCAGACCAACGAGGAACTCGCAGGCGCCCTTGATCAGCTCCGGGATGCCCAGGATCGGCTGGTTGCTGCCGAGAAATTCAAGCAGGCACGTGACATTGCCGGCGGTTTTGCACATGAAATCCGCAATGCCTTGTTTCCCGCCCGCGGCGCACTCATGAAGATCAAGACGTCGGGACAACCGATAGTCGCGGGGTCGAGATATGAGCAGATGATAGGGCGGGCCGTCGCCCGGGCAATAGATATAACCCGTCTTATCTCAGCATACACCAGGCTGGAGTACAACTTCGAACCCGAAGCCGTCAATCTGGCTGGCATCATCAACGACGTCGTGATGGACTACCGACCGGAACTGGAGGAGCAGCAGATCGCCTTGGTGGTGGACGGTAATCAGTGCCGAGAGGTAACATCTAACCGGGAACAGCTCCGCATCGTTATCACCAATCTTCTGCGTAACAGCATCGATGCCCTGGCCGGAAGAGGTCATCCCCGGATATTAGTCTCGTGGTTGGTCGAGAACAACCACACGGTGCTGCGGGTGGCAGACAACGGCTGCGGTATTCCTGACACTGTCAGGACGCAGGTGTTCGACGCATTCGTATCTACGAAGCCAGATCGCGGTACTGGACTCGGTCTGACGATGTCTCGCAAAATCGTGGAAATGTACGGCGGAACGCTGACCATTGAGACGACAAACGAGACCGGCACAACCATGTGTGCGACATTTGAGGGAACATCGACATGACAAAGACGGAACGGCCGAGGATCGTCGTAGTAGACGACGACCCGTCGGCACTTGAAATCCTAACCGATCTTCTGAGTGATGATTACGACGTCCTCACCGCTACCGGTGGCGAGGATGCCATTGCGTTGATAGAAACAGACGACACGATTGATGTCTGCCTGATGGATATCAAGATGAGTGGCATGAACGGCCTTGAGGCGGCGCGCGAAATTAGTCTCCGACGACCTCTGCTGCCGGTCATCCTCCACACCGCACACGCAGGACACTACCATGAGGATGAGATCGACGAAGCCGAACGCCCCTTCGACTACGTAACTAAGGGTGATGCCATTTCTCGACTGCTGAGAGCAGTGCGAAACGCAGTTGAGGTTTCACGCTACCGCCGATCCACGGACCTGCAGGTGAAGGATGCCAAGGCCAGATATCGGCTGGTGGGCCAGTCGCAGGCCATGCTCGAGGTCTATCGTCAGATAGGACAGGCCGCACAAAGCGATGGCAACGTGTTGATACTCGGTGAGACTGGTACCGGCAAGGAACTGGTGGCGCGAGCCATTCATGAAGCCAGTGACAGGTCGGGAGCTCTGGTGGTGGTCAACTGCTCTCATCGCGGGGCCGATCTGGTGGAGTCAGAGCTGTTTGGATATCATCAGGGCGCCTTTACTGGTGCCGATCGGAGTCGTCGAGGATTCTGCGCCGAGGCCACGGATGGCACGCTGTTTTTTGACGAGGTTGGCGATCTCAGTCCGTCCACCCAGGTCGCGGTACTTCGACTCTTTGATACCGGCCACTACCGGCCCCTTGGTCCCGAGGCTCCTGAGGAGCACACCAACGCCAGGATCATCTGTGCCACCAACCGAGATCTCCAGACGGAGATCCGAAAAGAACGATTTCGCGAAGATCTGTTCTATCGCCTGGGTCGAACAGTCATTAGTCTCCCCCCGCTGCGCGAACGACGAGAGGATATCGTTCATCTGGTCAAGGAGTTCATCGATTGTCATACGACGTACAAAGGCCGCCTGCCCAAGTTTTTCGATCCGGAGGCACTCGATCTTCTGCAGGCACAAATCTGGCACGGCAACGTACGCGATTTGAAGAAGACGGTGGAGGCTGCTGTGGATCGTTCCGTCTCCTACCTGATAGGTGTCGATGACGTCCAGGCAGTATTGGGGATACCAACGCCGGAGACTAATCTCGAACAGGTACGACTGGGCAGACTCATCCAGGAGGCGTCCGCAAGCAGCATGGCGTCGCTGCTCGAAGATGCGTCGGAGACCGAAGGTCTGACGCGCATGCTTCGGGGCTTTGAGCAACAGGTCATTTGCCGTGCTCTTGAGCTTACTGACGGTAACCAGCGGGCGGCCGCCCGCATGCTCAAATGTGACCCGGCAGGGTTG
>JAHIVM010000011.1 GCA_018816665.1 Candidatus Zixiibacteriota bacterium | reverse complement strand
TTTCAATTTATGAGCTAACAAGATTGGGCTACCTCCCGTTTTGCCGCCCCACTTCTTAAAGCAATTAACCCCGTATCTCTTTTTAATTTTCTCAGGGCTTCTATATGCCATATCAAAACACCTCCAACTATGTGCTATTATATACTACAAGCTTAACTCTGTCAAGTGAAGGGTTGACGGGGGACACCAGTGTATGCAAGTTCGCCGGAGGCGTGAACGTCCAGACTTGCCACAATGCCGCCCGACAGTATATTCCCCCTATGACCCCGTACCCCTACATGACCGCAACCGCCATGGCCAGGCTCGTTGCCAGTGCCGCACAACCAAAGGGAGATCGCTGAGTATGCCTTACGCCGATCTGGGAGACATCAGGATGTACTACGACGAATCCGGATCGGGTGAGCCGGTGGTGTTGTTGCACGGTTTTTCTTTGGATCGCCGGATGTGGGAGGATCAGGCCGATTTTCTCTCGCGTGACTATCGTGTTATCTGCCCCGATGCCCGGGGACACGGGTTATCCGATGTCACCCCAACCGGTTACAGCCGAGCCCACCGGGTGGAGGATTTGGCCCGACTGGTCGATACATTGAAAATAGGCCGGTTTCACCTGGTCGGGCTTTCCATGGGTGGCGCAACCGCCATCGGATATGCCCTGAAGTATCAGGCCCGGCTGCATTCGCTGACCCTGGTCAGCACCGGCGCGGCCGGGTACTCGGTCAGCAAAAAGTTCGAGCGGCTGGACCGGGTGGCTCGCGAAACCAGTGTCGACGAAGCTCGGGCGAAATGGATGGAATGGAGCCTGGCCTGGTACAAGGGTGACCGGGCAGCCATCGGGGAACGACTGAAGACTATGATGGACGAGTACACAGGATCGGTATGGCGCGACCCGATGCGGGGCAAGTACCCGCGCGAGGTTGACCAGGATGCAGTTGATGCTATCACTGTACCGACTGCCCTCTTTGCGGGTGAACTCGACAAGGTCTTCTGTCGTCTGGCCGAATTGCTGCACGAGCGAATCGCTGGCAGTCGCCTGCTGGTGTACGATGGCATCGGGCATATGCTCAACCTGGAAGCACCGGACAGGTTTAATGCCGATCTGGACGCCTTCCTCAGGGGAACGGGCAAATTGTGATGCAGTACTTTGAGGTCAAAGAGCGGCTAAGTGCGCTGGCCGAATTCCTGAAACTCTACCGGGAGTACATAGGCTTCACCAATCGCTGGGACAATGTGCCCGCCGAAATGTTGCGTAAACGCATGCAACCCATGGTACCGCTGGTAGTGGATTCGCTACGACGGGTGGGACTGGGTGACATGGTCTCGCGCGATGCTGCCTCAAGGGGTGGCAAAAAACTGCGCATCAACCTCATCAAGGCCATCTTCCGAGAACGCCTCATTCGCCACTTCAACCTGGATGACAGAACTCCTCTGACCATACTGGAGCGCGGCGTAGTGGCCTATCAGCAGAGACTCTGGCGCCAGCGTATCCAGTTGTTTAATCCCCTGTTCTGGCTTTTTGAAGCCGTAGCCTTCCTGGCGCGCCTGCCCCTGTTTATCGCTCAGAAGTCGGGTGTGGATACCGAAACGTACGAGAACTCTGCAACGGTTAGAGCTTTCCTCGTACTGGCCCAGGTGGTCATTTATCTCATAATTGCCAGGTCGGTTGGAATGATAGATATCGCCCTGTCGCTTGTGAATGTGAACTAATCCCGTCCTTATTATCCCTTCCCGCTGCGTGGTTACTTAATTCTTGACGAGATTGCCCATTATCATTATGTTTTAACAATGGCGGGTGTGTACAGGTACCGTCGTTTCCCCACCTCTTTTACCATTAGCTCTGCCCGCCGGTGCGCTGTGTGAGAGTCCCATCACCCAAGTCGGGGAGGTCTGTATGCAGGCAACTGCTATCCATTCGCTCGGGCGAACAAGTGGTCTCGTCCGAAAGTCAGGGGTGAGCTTTCTGCTCATCGTTTTGGTGTTGATTATTGGCGCGCGCTCGTTGCAGGCGGAGACGGCCAACGTCGCCGAAATGGAACAGGTGTGCCGCAACTTCATTGCTCAGACAACCTATCAAAAGGGAAGCTGGAACGGAGATCCGTCGCCGGTGATCACTCGCAGCGACGAGATTCTCGATGGCTCCCGATTGCTGGCCCGATACTACACTATTTCCAGCGGCGGCTTTGTGCTGGTTCCAACTCTGAAGGAGATGACCCCGGTCAAGGCGTACTCGGAAATCTCGGTACTCGACGATCTTCAGGAGGGCGGGTTCCTGGCCCTGGTGCGGGAGACCCTGGCCAAACGCTACGACTTGTACGAGCGCATCAATGGTAGCCTCGATGCCCCGCAACCGTCGAGCGGCGATGTCCTGTTCGCTCGTGGCCATCGCAAAACGTGGGACCTGATGGCGCTCCCGGACGATCAGTTCATTCAGGAACTGTCGGGAACTGCCAAGGCGCCGGCGTCGCAAGGGGGACCTCTTCTGACCACGAGTTGGCACCAGCACGAACCCTACAACAATCTGTGCCCTATGGGCGATGGTGATCGCTGTGTGGTAGGGTGTGTGGCTACAGCAACAGCACAGATCTTACGGTACTGGAACTGGCCGCCGGAAGGAATCGGCGAGCACACCTATTACTGGGACGGCGATGACTCCTGCGATGATCCGTCGCCGACAGGCGACCAGTTGTCCGCTGACTACATGGATACCTACGATTGGCCCAACATGCCGGAGAGCTGCGATGTCAGTTGCAACACGGCCGAGGAAGACGCGCTGGCCGAATTGTGCTACGAAGTTGGCATCGCCTTTGACATGGACTACGGCGCCTGCGGATCGGGAACCAACACATCCAAAGCGCTCCAGGTCTTCCCGGATTACTTCAAGTTCTCGCGCTGGATCGGCAGGGCAGATCGCATTGATACCGATCAGACGACATGGTACAACCTCATAAGAAACGAAATCGACCTGAGTCGTCCCATCCAATACCGCATCAGCAGCCACTCCATCGTGTGCGACGGCTACCGGGATGACGGTGGACAGTTTGAGTATCACATGAACTACGGCTGGGGTGGACCGTTTACCGCCTGGTTTGTATTCGACAGCTTATACTGCTACTGGGAGCCGGACAGTCTGTGTCCGTTTGAGGAGGAATACCTAATCCTGCAAATTCATCCTCTCGCAACAGGTATTCCGGTGGTCGACCCGATGCGTATTGGCGACGGGGCATATATCGGGCAGGGGGAAACCGTTTCCATCGAGTTGACCATCGCGAATGCAGGATACGTCGATCTGCAGGTGCTGGACATGGGAACAATCGAGACCGACGGCCCTCCGGGGTGGTTGGACCTGACGTATTCGGGACCGTTCACTGTAGGTACCAACATGACCGATACCGTCCGTATTCCGGTGACCATAAACCCAACCGGTTACAGCGATCCGGGGAATGTCACCGGTTTTGTTGGCGGTATCTACATTGTTTTCGGCAATGCCGAGTCGGACTCGGGCACAATACCCGTGGAATACTATATGGCCGATGAATTTGTTGCCGAGGATTGGGACACGGTCAGTACTCTGGAACCCTGGGCAGTGAAGTCTCCTGCCGATGCGGGAGATCATATTGCACTTGTCGTCTCCAATTATGGGTCATTCGGGAAACGCGGCTCAGGCGGGGTCAATATGGATTTCACCGTGGCCGGCGGTGAATGCGATCCCGCAGCGAGTGTCTACTTGTACGACGGTTCCATGTTTGTGATGCAAGACCGTGGCGACTCAGTGTACGGCAGCATAGGCATCTATCGCGACATATCATCGGGCCCGGAGAAGTTCCGGCCCGTCAATACCGGCTTCCTGAGCAGTTCAGGATCCACCGCTGAATACGACTCTATGTACACCGGTGGTTTCGCTAACTGGGATACCAGTGTGGTGATGGAACGGACCTACTACGCGCCGAGGAATCTGGCCGCCACGCCGTCCTTTGTTGTGGCGCGCACTCTGGTGTATGCCGGCAAGGAGGAGACTGTCGACCATCTGACATTTGGTTCGATCATCGACTGGGATATCCCGTCGGAGTATCCGGCACAGAATACCAGCGGCGTCAATATCTCGGGCAACTACCCCTTCGTTTACATGCAGGGTTACGATGACATTGGCGTCGGCTGTCAGGATAATCTGAACCGCTTTGGGACAGAGGCAATACTGGGGTGGCGTAATCCTTCTATGGGTAGCGGACTCAGCCCCTCGGAATATAACGGTCGGAGCGCCGAGCGAGCGACCTGGTTTTCTTTCGGGGATGAGGTCGTATTCAGCCGGCTTCTTGACACGGTTTCGGCCAATCAAGATGCCCTCGTGGCGGACGACATGCTGTCGGATCAAGTGATTGTTAATGCCTGGCAGACTGACCAGACCCTGTATCCCGGAGATACGCTCGAATACTTCACGATTCTGGCCACAGTCCATGACGGCGCCCCCTCGGATCTGGTCGCGATTGTGTACAGCGCTGCCGCTTGGTGTTACGACCTTTTTGATATTTCCTGCTGTATCGGAGCCGTGGGCAGCATAGCGCTGGACAGACCGCCGGCCGGATGTCCGGCGTTGCTGGACCCCACGGTTGACATTAGCGACCTGACCGACCTCATCAGTCACCTGTTCATTTCCTTCGAACCGTTGTGCTGTGTCGATGAGGCGGACATCTCACCGTTGATCGCGGGGGGATCGCCGGACGGCACGGTAGATGTGGGGGATCTCACGGCCCTGATCGACCACCTGTTTATTTCCTTTCCGGCCCTGCCGGCCTGTCCATAGGTCGTCGACCTGATTCGTCTGACTTGCCTTCAGGGCACCAGTTTTCTGCCCCGCTCATCCCGGCCGCGTGGGGGACCACGGCGGCCGGGGTTGAGTGTGCCGATTGCCGCCGAGCCCCCCACCGGATGAGGCTCCGTCGCCCGCGGGGCAGGATCCCGTCGCGTTCTCTGTGCCGGGACCAATTCCTTGCCGGCAACTCACCGGACCCCTATAGCCTGATAGATTAGTTGAAGTTGTGCTTGTAACTCATTGTATATTTGTGTGTTGTGGTGGCGCATATTGTGGGGCGCGAGACATTGCGGATGTCACCCGGTATCTCGGGTGGCTAAGTCGGGAATGTTCTCAATCTGATGCTGGACACCGGCGACATCGCAACGCATATTGTCCGGGCAAGCTCATTCGGGTCTCGTGAACCGGCTGTTGAAGGAAAGACTTGAGGAATAGATGACGTCGAACAATATCCCGGCCCGCATCGCCGTGTTTCTTTCCGGAGGCGGGACCGGGCTTCAGGCCTTTATTGATGCCGTCAAGCGGGGTGACCTGGCCGCTGATATCACCCTGGTTGTGTCATCGACCAATAAGGCTTACGGCCTGGAACGAGCCCGTCACGCGAACATCGATACTTTTGTGTATCGCCCCAACAAGTACGCGACAGAAGAAGAGGCCGCGGGCGATTTGCTTGCCCGCCTGGCAAAGCATAAGGTCGAGTTTCTGGCCCTTTCGGGATATTTGAAACTGCTGCCGTCGGCGGTTGTTAAAGCCTATTCCGGGCGGATCACGAATATCCACCCGGCTTTGCTGCCGGCTTACGGTGGCAAGGGTATGTACGGCCGGCACGTTCACGAGGCGGTAATTGCCGCCGGTGAAACCGAGAGCGGGGCCACCGTGCACCTAGTTGATGAAATATATGACCACGGCCGTATCCTGGAACAGGCTCGTGTGCCGGTTCTCAAAGAGGATACAGTGGACACGCTTTCGCGCCGCGTACTGGCCGAGGAGCACAAACTGTACCCGGCCGTACTCGACAAACTGATACGAGGAGAGTATGAACTCACCAATGACTGATGTGGTTATGACCACCGACATCAAAGAGTATCCGTTGGCCCGACGCGGCAAGGTTCGGGATATTTACGATATGGGTGACACCCTGCTGTTTATTGCTTCGGATCGCATGTCGGCGTTTGATGTTGTTTTACCCAACGGCATCCCGGGCAAAGGCAAAGTCCTGACCCAGACATCGCTGTTCTGGTTCGAATTCCTGAAGGACGTGGTCGACAATCATCTCATTACCGCCAATGTTGATGAGTATCCCGAGGACCTCAGGAAGTATCGGGATGTTCTTGAGGGTCGTTCGATGATTGTCACCAAGGCCGAGCGTATCGATATGGAGTGTATCGTGCGCGGGTACATCTGCGGGTCCATGTGGAAGGAATTGCAGCAGGCCCGCAAGGGCGGCTCCAACACGGTGCACGGCTTTGAGTTCCCGGCCTCGCTGCAGAACTCAGAAAAGCTGCCGGAGGCGATCTTTACGCCGTCGTCCAAAAACGACGACGGGCATGATGCCAATATCAGTTACGCCGAGGCGGTTAAGTTGGTCGGTCAGGAAACCGCCGATCTGTGCCGCGAGAAGTCACTCGCGGTATACAACGCTGCCGCCGAATACGCCCGCACCAAGGGTATCATCATCGCCGACACCAAGTTCGAATTCGGATTCAAAGACGGCAAGTTCATCCTGATCGACGAAGTCCTGTCGCCGGATTCCAGCCGCTTCTGGCCCGTGGACAGTTACAAAGTCGGCCAGTCGCAACCGTCGTTTGACAAACAGCCGATCCGTGACTATCTCGATGGTCTCGACTGGGACAAGCGGCCGCCTGGTCCCACGTTACCCGACGAAGTGGTCAGGGCATCGGCGGAGCGGTACCTGGAAGCCCAGAGACTGTTGACAGGGAGATAGAGGCATGACAGATAGAGGTAAGATTAAGCGAGCCCTGATCTCGGTCTGGGACAAGACCGGGATCAGTGAACTTGCCGCCAAACTCGATGAGATGGGAATTGAGATCCTCTCAACCGGGGGAACCCTTCGCAAGCTTCGTGAAGACGGCGTGCATGCCGTATCG